>NZ_JAIJZO010000029.1:0-11602 GCF_019754115.1 Streptococcus sp. 2018110
CTTCGATGGATTTGTCGTAAAATGCTGCCCCATCAGCCGCTGCTCTGGTGGCACGAGTGGTCAGATCCAAAGCCTGAGCCGTATCCATCCCAGAGGTTTTGGCAAAGGAAGCCATCTGAGTGAAGGAACCTTGAAGACGCTCTGGAACAATGTCCATCTCTTCCCCAATCTTATTGAGTGCATCCTTAGCAGCATTCTCCATATCTCCAAAGACGGTAGAGAATTGGGCATTGCTGGCTTGAAGTTGAGCTGCCGCAGACATGGACTCTGTTCCGACTTCGAAGATTTTCTGAGAGATGTCTGCAAGCTTCTCACTGGTCGCTTGAAGTGCCTCAGCCCGAATGGTGTCAGACATGGCTTTCATGCCATCTTGAGCACCATCGGCAGAGGATTTGGTCTCATCCATCTCGTTGTTCAGGTTATTGAGAGCGGTCTTTGCTTGATTCAACTCAGCTTCCATCTTATTGGCTTCAATGGAATTCTCACCATATTCCCTCTTTGTCAAGGCTAGTTGCTTTTCGAGATTGGAAATTTGTTTAGAAACAATTTCTGACTGTGCTCCAATCTTTTGTTGGGCTATGGCATTGCGTTCTGCTTCAGAACTATTGGATGACAAAGCACTTTCTTGTAGCTCAAATTGAGACGTGACCTTGTTCATCTCACTTGCTAATTGCCCCTGCTCCACTTGGAGTTTATCTAATTGTTGAGCCGCTGAACTACTGGCTCGACCGTGATTCTCAAGTGTTGATGACACATCAGCTAACTTAGTTTCATAGGACGTTAGCAGCCTTTGAGTAGTTTCCACCTCACGTTGAAAGGCACGGTACTGGTCTGCCCCAATATCCCCAGCCTTAAATTGAGCTTCCACCTGTGATTGGGCTTGACGGAGCGTTGCCAATTTTTCTTTGGTTGTCTCAACTTGTTTAGCTAACACTTCCTGCTTTTGAGTGAGGAGGGTGACATTTCCTGTATCAAACCTGAGAGCCTTATCAATCTGTCTTAATTCTTTGGTAGCTTCAGATGCTTGTTTGTTTACACCCTTAAGTGCATCTTGTAAGGGTTGGGTATCGCCACCAATTTCAATCGTAATTCCCTTTATGTTTCCAGCCATAGTCCCTCCTTTCTACCATCAGAAATTATCAAAATCAGCTTGAGTTGCTGGGCGTGTTTGAGAAGTTTCTCGAGTACGCATCTCCACATAATCCGTTTGGTAGTCAAGTGCCATCCCAATAGAGATATGTTTTAAATCGTCAATGGTCAAACCAGTCTCCTTACAACAGGAGAAATAGCTCTCTACTGTGAAGATTTCCTCACTCGCTGTTTCTGTTTCATCTGCTTTTTTCTGGTTGACATCCCTTGGTTCAACATATTCATCAAGACAGGGGCTACTTCCTGAACTGGAAATTCCTCCAATTCCATGAAGAAATCCACAAAAGGTTTCACACGAGGATTGGCAGATTTGGCAAAAACCCAAAAAAGACGATGGAAAAAGGTCATATCAAAGTCAGATAAGATAGACACATCAACCTGACTTGCCTTGAGTTCTTCCCCTTCCTCCAGCTGGTCTAGCTTATCCAAGATAGCTTGACTATTGACCATAGAAAAGAGATCTTGGAAATAGTCCTTACCAAACTGCTCTTTATAAGCAATTGGGGTATAGGCATTGGTTGCTAACTCGTAGGTTGTGCCTGCTATGGTAATACTTTCTCTCATGGCCTACTCCTTACTTACGAGGTTCAAAAACTGCCTTGAACCAGTTTTGACGAATCTCATCACTCGTTTCCTCCGTTGTTCGTCGACGTACAACCTTATCAAGAGGGCGAGGACTGGCAGTAAAGGTCAACTCTACCTCATTGATATCCGAACCTGACTTGGTTTTTGAACCAACAGTCGGACGAGATGCGTAACAATAATACAAAACGTGTAATGTTTCTTTCTTATCCCCTTCAAATCGGAACATCAACGCAAAATTTTTCTTTTCGCTGTTTGCGATTTCTGAGATGGTATTTGTCGTCGCATCCAACTGTTCTCCAAGGACTCGAGTCAAAAATTCCTGCGTTAGAAGAGCAACTTTTAGTGTTCCTTCATAACCATCGTTTGACTCCGTTGTATAAAAATTGATATTGTCTGCCTTATAAGAACCCTTGTCTCCTGTTGGTTCAAGGGTTAATTCTGCAGCACCACGAAGACGTTCCACATTGCCGTATGTCAACGTACCATCAGAACCTTCGCTTGTAACTTCTGCCCAATGGACATCTTGTAGTCCAAAGGTGACCTTATTCTTTTCAGCCATACTATCCTCCATGTAATGTGATGTAATAGGTTATTTGGTAGAGTTTCTCTGATGAGATATAGGTCTCTACTTTTTCAAAATAAATAAGGTGGCTGTCAAATAATGACTCCACCTTTTGTTCAGTTGCTAAATCTTTCTTAGTGGTATAGAGTTCCACTTGCAGGTTATTCTGCTTATGATAGGTCCAATTGTCTGCACCATGATTATCTGAATCAGTCACCAAATATACTAGATACGGTGGTCTTGGACGACTCCCTTCTTCAAAATGATGGTAGGCGACTGGGAGCTGTAATTCTTTGAGAATGGAGTACATTTCACTTAGTAACATGTCTTATCACACTCGCTTTCTCAGCTTTTCTTCTAAGGATTGTATCGCTTGTTTCTCAACGGGAGTGATATGCTTGATTCCCTCAACTCGCCCACCAGAGCTTTTGGCATGACCATTTTCTAATAGATGCGTCAAACCTGGCGTTCGATTATGAATGGTTTTGGTTAAACCTGTACTGGTATCAATCGTTGCTTTACTCTTCCACCCTTTGGCATAAGATCCACTCTTTCTAGGTGACGTTGCTCTCAAGGTTTCGATGGATTCCTCAGTGACTTCCTCTACAACTTCACGCATCACCTCTGTGGTATCCTGCACATACTCAGCCAGCTCATTTGCGATGGCAGATTCTAGTGCACCCAATTCAATTCTAGTCATAACTCTCCTCCTTAATGGCGACGATGTAAATCAGTTGCCTTGGTACTGTATCTCCATCAATCGACTCAATCTCATAGGTTTGACCACGAAATTGAATGTGAGTCGTTAAGGAATGAAGTCCAAGAATTGCCTTATCATACCTGAGGGTGAACTGGACTTTCTCTTGTTCCAGTTTCGTCACACTCCCATCCCTTTCGGTCAAGGTGAGAGGACGACAAGAGCACCACCGTTCAAATAAAGGGAGCCATGTCGAAGTTTCATTGCCAATCTCATCTTGAACAATCTGTCGAACATGAAATGACAATCGTTCCCTCAAAGGTGCAATCTTCATCAGAACACATCCTTTCGTTCAGCCAACAACAAGTGATAAAGCGATTCTTTCAACTCCTTATGATTTGCATCTTCTCTATGTTCATAAAGATAGGCAACCCCGTATAGGATTGCCGTCTTTAGAACTTCTGAATAAATTGATCGTCGCAAAATATCTTCACAGAGTTGTTGACTGGTTTCAAGCAATTGCTCAATCAGTCCATCCTCATCATCGTGTTCCACTTTGAGATACTGTTTTGCTTCTACTAAACTGACCATCATTACTTAGCCTTCACAGTTAAAGTCTTAACGGCTTCAGGTAGGACTAACTTACCATCCACACGTTGTGAAGCAAGAAATCCAATCTGTCCATTATTGGCATAGAGTTCATTCAGACGTTTGAAGGTACGTCCCTGACGATCCGCAATCCAATAATAAGAGAAATCACCAAATGCAATGGCTTTATTTCCTGCTTCAGGAAGTGGGGCAAAGGTTGATGTGTAGTATGGACGATTTAAAATCAAATCTGGTTGTCCAGCTTGAGTGGATGGCTGCCAAATGTAATTGCCATTGTTATCCTTGAGTTTACGGATAGCTTTGACAGTCGTATCATGTAAAATCCAAACTGCGTTCTTACGGTATGGGGCAGGGAGAGAATGATACAGTTCAATCATGTCGTCAAAGGTAATATCCTTTGTAGCAGTCGTTGGACCTGTAACTTCTGCCTGAGTAAAGATTCCAGTTGGTTTCTTAGAACCATCACCAATCAAGAATGCTTTTTCTTCTTCCGTTCCAATACGACGAGCAAATTCAGCTGTCATATAGGATTCAAGGTCGAAGACTGAATCGTTAAGCAACTCTTCTGAAATACGAATGGCAGTCCCAATCTTATGAGAGTCTAGTGTCACCTGACCAAAGGTTTCTTCTGTTTCTGGATAAAGACCATTTTCATCCATCCATGATGCTGAACCGTGTCCAGTCACAACAGGAATCTTACGCTCACCACTAGATGTTTTGATAACAGTCGCAAGGCTACGGAAGAAATTCTCTTCTTGTAATCCTTGAACTAGTTTCTTCTCATACTCATCAGGAACAAGATGACCACCTTCGGTATCTTCTCCTACTCGAAGGACATCTTTCACATCGAAGAAGTGACGTTTTCGGACACTTGTCCAAAATGTCTTGGCATAGCTATCTGAAGCCACACCTTTCTTTTCCTCTTCAGAAGTCTTGTCATTCAAAACTGTAGTGGGTTGCCCAATTAGAGCCTGTGAAGCTGGTTGAGAAAGTTCAAGGTCAATCTTTTCTTGTCGCTCCAATCGAGCAATCTCTTGATTGTAGAGGTTGATTTTTGCTTCCATATCATCATAGCGTTTGGAATCTTCCTCTGATACCAGTCCGTCTTCTGAGCGAACAGAGTCAAGGAAGGTTTTTGCTTGTTGCCAAGCTTGGTTACGTTTTTCTTTCAATTCAAGTAATTTAGACATCAGTTCATATTCCTTTCGTTATTTGAGCAAATTCAATCGTTTTTCCAACTGATTGATAGGGATTGTTTTAGTTGGTTGTTGGACTTCAAGTTTCGCCAGCATTTTTACAAGTAAATCTTGTTGGGCAGCATTTCGACTGAAAGAATAACTCTCGGTATCCATTCCCTGATCCTCTTGTTTGTCAAAGAGAATCTTGTCCGCAAAGCCTAGTTCAACTGCCTTTTTGGCATTGAACCAAGACTCTGAGTCCATGAGGTGCGAGAGTTTGGTTCTTGAAAGTCCTGTTCTTAGTTCGTAGGCATTGATGATGGATTCCTTAATTTCTCCCAACATTTCAATGACCTTCTGCATGTCCTTGGCTTCACCTTGTGCCACAGTCCAAGGGTTGTGAATCATCATCATGGCAACTGGACTCATAGAAACCGTTGTACCTGCCATGGCAATGACACTCGCAGCACTTGCGGCTAAGCCATCAATCACTACATGGACATCACCTTTGTAATCCATTAACATGTTGTAGATTTGAGCCGCCGCAAAAACATCACCCCCTGGACTATTAATCCAGAGGGTGATGTCTCCGTTTCCTGCATGTAAATCATTTTTAAATACCTGTGGTGTGACTTCATCACCAAACCACGTCTCATCTGCAATCTGCCCCTCTATTCGAAGAGTTCGACCACTATCATCTTCTGTAAAATTCCAAAATTTATGCATCCATATCCTCCTCAGATTGAGTTTCTTGTTCTGACGGTACTTGTTTCATAAAGCCGCCTGCATCCTTCAGTTTCGTCATGTTTCCATTTATCAAGTAGAGATTACCTCCTTCCTCATCTGAAAGGAGGTTTAAATCCTCAAGTTCACGTATATCATTTGTCGATAGCCAGCCATTTTGTCTCCCAATCGCATAGCCATTCATTCGACTCTGATAATCACCACGAAGAAGACCATCCACATTAAACTTCACAAAGTGTTTTTTCTTTTCTTCAGGTAAAAAAAGAGACCTTTTGAAAGCCTGTTCGAGACGAACTACCCAAGGGTCTAGGGTATATTTAACAAATTCTAGAGATTGTTGCTCAATGTTTGAAAATGAGGATTTCTCCAAGTCGCCAACCATATGAGGTGGAATTCGGTAGAGTCTTGCAATTTCATTGATTTGGAATTTTCTTGTCTGAAGAAACTGGGCTTCTTCAGGTGGAATGCCTACTTGAGTGTATTTCATCCCTTCCTCAAGAACTGCCACTTTATGGGCATTGGTTACCCCATTGTAGACTGCATTCCATGAATCTCTCACTCGTTTGGGATCTTTGAGAATACCTGGGTGTTCCAAAACTCCTCCTGGATTTGCACCATTCTTAAAGAATGAAGCTCCATAGTTTTCCGTAGCCAATGTCATACCGATAGCATTTTTTGCAAGGGCAATTGGAGAATAACCTATCAAGCCATCAAACCCTAGACCAGGTACATGGAGAACATCTTCTGCTTTCAATATAGCATCTCCCTTTTCCTTAAAGTTTGGGTTTTCTTCTGACTGACGCTTGTATTTGTAATAGAGCTTACCACTCTCATCCCGATGAACTGACATCTTATCTGGTAAAAGTGGGTAAAGACTGATAACCTGTCCACTCCTATCTCGGATAATCTGGACATAGGCATTGCCCCATATCAGTAAATGGGTCATCAAGGTTTCTCTAAAAACAAAGGATGACATCTCAGGGTTAGGTTCATCATGCAAGAGAAAATATAGGGGATGTTCCACCTTTTTCTCCTTTCCAGTTGCCGTTCTCTCATAAACATAAATGGGTAGTGAAGCTACTGCTTCAGCCAAGATGCGGACACAAGCATAAACAGCAGTCGTCTGCATAGCTTTAAACTCATCCACATTCTCCCCACTGGTCGTTCGTCCAAATAGATATGAAAAGTCCTGACCTTCATAACTATTTCGTGGCTTATCCCTAGCACGCTTACGTCCAAGTAAATCTAGTAGTCCCATAGTTCCTCCTTTTGAGTACGAAAAAAGCACCTCGATTGAAGTGCTTATCGTTTGTTCTTAGATATTTTTCATCTCTCCTTCTTCAAGAAGATACCATGTTCTATCACTTTCTTGAAAAAGATAAATGTAATCTGCCAAGGTATCCTCTGCCAATTGACTGATGTTACCGATGAAACGATGTTGCTGGGCATTCCCCTGTAAGTCATCGAGTTCAATTTTATCAAGACTATCTTCAAGCTGAATGATATTACCTTTCTGAAGTAATGCACGAATTTCTTTGCTTGATTTAAAGTGTTTCTTTAGAAGTTCCCCTGTGTATTCTGGATATCCTTCATACGCTACCTCGATTGTTTGTGCTGTATGGTTTTTAGTCAATAATCCAATCCGTGCTTTTGTTGCCATTGTCTTGTTCCCCCTCTTCTTTTTGTAGTCACATATTACCGTAGAAGCAAGGACTTATCAAGTCATTTTGGCGATATTATCAACTATTTTTTGAACACTTTGAATAGAAAAAGCACCTCCGCTTGGAGATGCCAATATTAGTTCACATCATTATCTTCTGCGATATCTCTCAATAATGCATCAATGTTAGAAGTACCATGTAATACTCGAAGTACAGTTACAACCTCTCCAACAAAACGATAAAATATAACATAGTTTTTAACAATAAGTTTTCGAATCACAATACCCTCACTCTCAAACCCTTCAAGAATAGGACAACGTTCTGGAAACGTTGATAAGGATTTGATGGATTGTTCAAAGAGATGGATATTTTTATCTGCTGTTAAGGGTGATTGTAGCTCTATCGCAATAAAGCGATAAATAGCAGTCAAATCGTCACTGGCTTGTTTTGTCAATCTCACGGGATATTCAATCATTAATTTACCCCTTTAATACCTTTGAAAAAATCTTCCGCCAATATCGTTTCTTCATGATCCGCTGAGTGATAGCTCTGCACCAACAGGTCTTTCAATTCACCAGCAGACAGTGGTGAGACATCCACAGAAGAAGGTGCTTGTGGTAAGGCAATATCAAACGGAATGCTTCGTGTCATAGAAACCTGCTTTAATAGTAGGGTAATCAATGTAGACATAGGCATTCCAAGCTCTTTCAAGACACTTTCTGCATTTAATTTATCATCCGAATCAACACGTACATTTAAAGTGGCTGTTTTTCCCATACTACTTCTCCTTTGAATTTTGTACTGCAATTGTAACGTATTTTGCTTTATTTTGTCAACTAAAAACTCAATATACCACGTTCATCATACACACTTCCTTCATCGGTTTGGTGACGAATACAACGGTCCAGCCCCATAATGAGTGCAACAATACCGTCAATCTTCTCGACTGACTTTTCCTTATCAGGCTTAATATTGCCAGCAGGGTCTTGTCTCATGACTACGTTTTGTCCCATCCATTTCAGAACTGGATGCCCACCATGTTGAATCTTGCCTTCCATCATAAGTTTATAGAGTTCCTTTGATGGTGGACTCATATCCTTGTATCCCTGACCGAAAGGCACCATGGTCAAGCCCATTCCTTCTAGATTCTGAACCATCTGTGTCGCATTCCAACGGTCATAGGCTATTTCCTTGATATGATAGATTTCCGATAAGTCTTCAATAAATTTTTCGATAAAACCGTAGTGAACGACATTACCCTCTGTAGTTTTTATGTAGCCCTGACGCTCCCAAACATCATATAGAACGTGGTCACGTCGACATCTCAGTTCCAATGCATCCTCAGGTAGCCAGAAAAATGGCAGAACGATATAGTTCTCTTCTTCAAATCTAGGAGGGAATACCAAAACTAAGGCTGTTATATCTGACGTACTAGAAAGGTCTAAACCTGCATAACAGCTACGACCTTTGAGACTATCATATTGGATGGGATTATTTCCCTTGGCATAAACATGTTCCGGAATCCAAGCAACACTTGAGCTTGTCCACATATTTAGACGGAGCTGCTTAAAGACATTCTCTTCTGCAGGATTGTCTAGTGCCTGCTGGTAGGCTTCTCTAACTCGGTCAATCCCAATAGTATACCCTAGTGAAGGGTTAGCCTTGAGCCAATTAGCTTCATCATTCCAATCATCTTCATCAGATAAACCATAAACCACTGGATAGAATGAAGTGTCTTTCTTTCTACCATTCAGAATATCCAATGCTTTGGTATGTAACTCATAACAGATAGAATTTCTATCCGTTCCAGCTGTTGTGATAATAAAAAAGAGGGGTTGTTCCCTTGCGTCTCCTGACCCCTTGGTCAATACATCATACAAATGACGATTAGGTTGAGCGTGGATTTCATCAAAGACCAAGCCAGATACGTTTAGTCCATGTTTTGTTCCAGTCTCTGCAGAAAGAACTTGGTAAAACCCAGCGTTAGAATAATTTACAATACGCTTGGTTGCTCCCATTATCTTTGAACGCTTTTCCAAAGGGCGACTCATCTGCACCATTTGCTTGGCTACATCAAACACGATTGACGCTTGGTTTCGGTCACAAGCCGCACCATAAACTTCTGCACTGGCTTCATTATCCGCATATAATAGATATAGAGCAATAGCTGCCGCTAACTCAGACTTGCCATTCTTCTTTGGAATTTCTATATAGGCTGTTAGGAATTGACGATTACCATCTTCCTTGACAATTCCAAATAGGTCACGGACAATCTGTTCCTGCCACGGCAACAAATCAAATCGCTTTCCAGCCCACTTGCCTTTGGTGTGGGAGAGGTTATTGATAAATGTTACTGCCCTATCAGCCTTTGCCTTATCATAGTGTGAGGTTGGAAGCATGAATGGACTTGGTTCATAATGATAGCTCATAAAATTCCTCCTAACAAATCTTCCATTTCATCACCAGTACCAACTTCTGAATCCATCGTTGCTAGACGGTTTCGTGCTGAAGGTGTCAAACCAAATTGTTCACAGAATTTAAGCATGATTTTTAGGTTGGTCTGGCTGATAGAGACTTGAGGAACTTGTTGGAGGTAGCCATTCGGAGTTTTGATAATGGAGCCATGCTTGGAAAGGAACTCTTCTGCCTCTTTCCAGCGAGCGTATGCTTGACAGTAACCTGCAAAAGCAGTCATGTCCATTTCGGTTAAAATTCCCATCTGTTCGAGAATTTTTCCCATCCGTTTCCACTCCTTCTTTGCATCATCTTCAAGCCACTGTGGGCAACGTGGGGCTTTTTGTTTGGGTTTGACTTCATTCGAAGGGAGTGGTCGCTTACCAGGATTTCCCTCAAGTATTTTCATATTCGTAGGCTTTGGTTTCCGACCCCTGATTGCCACAATCTCACCTCCTTTAGAGTAAGAAAAAAAGAACTCAATTCGAGTTCCTTCTTAAAGTTCATTAAAGTTATCAAGAACAGCCTGACAAACTGTTCTATCAATGTCGTCCATGTTATCTATTTCATTCCCATATCTATATTGGTAGATATATTCACCATCTCTCCTGATAGTCAGTATTCTAATCCAAGCACCGTCTATATTTCTTGGGTCTGTTGTGTCTTCACGGAGAAACTCACAAACGTAATGTCGGTTTCAACCGTTCGAGTCATAATTTCCCCCATCTCAGATTACCTTTTCTACGATATCAATTCCATACAAAACATTTAGGCAACTGCCATTTTCCCACTTAACTAAGAGTGAACCAATGTCATCCACTCCAATCACAATTCCAAGTGTTCCTTTGGGTACTGGATGTGGGTCATCCATTTTTACTAATCTAACCTTAGTCCCAACAGGATAGATTGCCTTTAGGTTATTGAAAATTTTTGCGTCCATGTTATTCTCCAATCTTTTCAAATGCCCACTTAACTGCATGTCCAAAGTCTTCGAATGTTCCTGCTTCTTGGTAAATGCGGTCAAATCTGCGTTCGAAGTTTTCAAACTCTTCAAGACTATCAGCCGTTTCGTAAATCTCAACTTCTGTTCCTTTATATCCATTCGATGCAACGATGACCCAATCTTTGTAAGGAATGATGCTTGCGGTTGCTGGGTAGATTTCGTAAATTTTTTCAAGTGTTGTTGTCATGGATTTGTTCTCCTCTTCCTTTGTTGTGTACATATTAACTCTAAAGGAGACATATATCCAGTCATTTCTCGATTATTTTGAAGATATTTTCGATAATTCTTCGCTTGCTAGAATGGCACAACCAATGGCATAGACAACTGTTACCGTCACACCATTTCCAGCCTGTTTATATAGTTGAGCATCGGAGTTTACTGCTTGGGCTTTCTCGAACAAATCATCCGAAAAACCTTGTAGGCGAAAACATTCTCGAGGGGTTAAGCGTCTGATTTTTACAATTCGATCATTCCAAACCACAGCACCCATTTGACCACCACAGGAGAGGTTATGGGCAATTCCCTTCCCAACTCTTGCTCGTCTCGTTGGCGAGTTGGGATAAGATAAATCTACCGAATCTCCAACCTCTGCAACTTGATAACCTTGCTTCGTACCATTTCTGACCTTGATGCCTTCAAGAACACCATGGCGGTCTTGAGAGGTCAATGTGAACATTGGTTCATCCTGTTCTTTGAGCCTACGTCCATTTTGACGTTTGTGGATTCGATTGGGTGTCAGAATGGGTTGAATTTCGAGTACTCCAGAGTTCATCGCAGTCCGCTTTGTAGCTCCAGCAGTATATCGTGCAGTGATACAACGTGCCTCATCTGTTAACTTTGGTTCTGTCAAAGATTGGTCAATTAGATAAAGACCTGTCTTAGCACCTAGTCCTCCACCCTCACCAACAAGAGTTGTGGCAATTCCACTAGGGTCGTAGACACGGTAGCTTTGCATACCAC
>NZ_JAIJZO010000003.1:0-155378 GCF_019754115.1 Streptococcus sp. 2018110
TCAAACGTGATAATTTTGATAAAGTTTATGATATTATCGGTGAGATTTAGAATCTAGCCAATTTCATTTTAACTTAGAAGCAGGTCACTAAGTGGCTTGCTTTTTTATTTGGTCTCACGTGTAAAAATGTTCGGAAAAACATTCCGACGTGCCGATTCCAGGAGAAGAAATAGTTCGGAAAAACGCTCCGACGTGCCCATTCCTGGAAAAGAATTTGTTCGGAAATTGAAAGGAGTAATAAATGGTAGCGTTATTAGAGAGAAGAGATGTAAAACAGAGTCAAGTTTTTAATGTTTCAATTCCTATTCCAGAAAATTTGGTGGTAGTTGATAAAGATGAGTACTTACAGTTACTTTCAAAAACTGAAGAGGGCAAATGGTGGGTTGTAGATGATGTTTTAGAATTATTGTCAGTCAGTCGTAGTACATTAATCAACGATATTCTATTAAATCCAAGGTTTAAAAATGAGATGGATATTGAGCAAAACAAAGATGGATTCGTCTTGTATCCATCAGGTAAAGGCAGTCCATATAGATTTTTGGCAAGTAAAACTCGGAAATATTTTGAAGAAAATTTTGCGTCAATATTATTGTTTAAGTAAATATGATATACTATCAGGGATAAACTCCTTGATTTTTTTAAAGGAGAAAAATGGCTACATATAGACAAAGAGGTAAAAAGAAACTATGGGATTATAGAATTTATGGAAAAGATCGCCAATTGATTGCATTTGGTTCAGGTTTTCGGACAAAAAAGGAAGCAATGTATGAAGCAAGAGCAATTGAGCAAAAATTAGCTGTAAGATCTGTTTTTAAAACAAACGCTACATTATATGAAATGTGGATTGAATGGCATCGTTTGGTAATTATTCCTAGTAAGTTGAGTAAATCCTCAAAAGATAAACATATTCAACGTGGGAAGGTAATCAAAGAGTATTTTAATTCTGTTCCTGCAAATAAGATAACTCATAGTGAGTATCAGGACTTTATAAATGACTATTGTTCTAGGGTTTTAGTAGATCAAGTTTCAAGGTTTAATTCAGTAGTAAAAAATGTTATTGCTATGTCAAGTCGTGATGGGGCATTAATATCAGATTTTACTGACGGAGTTAAAATACAGGGTGAGAAGTCTCGGAAATCACCAGAGGAAAAGTATATAGATAGTACAGAGGATTATGAAAGAATATTAGTATATCTAAAATCTATAATGGACTATGAAAAATCTGTTATTCCATATATGCTATATACATATTTTACGACAGGCTATCGTCCAGGAGAGGGAGCTGCAATTTGTTGGGAAGATATAGATTTTGAAAGATTGGTCTTAAAAACATATAGAAGGTATTCTGGTGACAAAAAGAAATTCTATGGGCCTAAGACACCTTGGTCAGTTCGAGAAACACCCATAAGTCCAGAAATGGCAAGAATATTTTTGAAATTAAGAAGAGAGCAAGAAAAAGTGTTGAGTGAACGAGGTGTAGAGAATACTGAAAACTTGGTTTTTTTCAATTATTTGTATGGAGTCCCTACATGTACTGCAATTGTAAAATATTTGCGTAAAGTATTGAGAAAGCTAGAGTTGCCAGCAACCATGACAACGAATGGTACTCGTCATACTTACGGAAGTTACTTATTAGCAAAAAAAGTTGATATTTGGGTGGTGGCAAAAGTATTGGGACATAAAGATATTAAACAACTAATTGAAACTTATGGTCATCTTATGAAGGAAATAGAAGTTGAGAATCATGATGAAATTCGTAGACTGGTGACCTTTGATGAAGAAAAGTATAAAAAATAAAGTGTAGAACAAATGTAGAACAAATTCACTCAAAAAACGAGAAAAAGCCTTGATAAAACAAGACTTTCCTCATATCAACCAATCCTCCCTGTAGGGATCGAACCTACGACCCACGGATTAAGAGTCCGCTGCTCTGCCAGCTGAGCTAAGGAAGGGCAAAATAAAAATGCTGTATTGGTACCGGTTATTCATGAATTGTATTGATCCCGCACGCTAGAAGCAGGTGGGTGACGTGTTTTTGACTTAGTTGCTTCTGGGTGTACCAGCCTGCATACTGCCAAAAGATCTTTGTCTCCCTAGTAATACAAAAATAGTCGGTCAACACATAGGTATGAATTCGTATACCACAGCAGTTCTTATTTATGATTTAATATTACCACATTTTTAAAAAAAATCAAGAGAAAATCGGCAAAAAATGAAAACGTTATCAACTTTTTTTCTTATTTTGTTTTAGATGCTTGATTTTTTCTTGGGTCATGCCCAAGGCACGCTCGTATTTGCCGGTGTCATTGGCGGTAAAGTAGTCCGCATTCAGTAACTTGTCGGGCAGGTATTGTTGGTCCACCCATTTTTCAGGATAGGCGTGCGGATACTGGTAGCCAATAGCATTTCCCAGCTCCTTACTACCAGCATAATGGCCGTCCCGCAGGTGATTTGGAATAGGCAGATGACCATTTTTCCGCAAATCAGTCAGAGCTGCCTCCATAGCCAGATAGGCAGAATTAGACTTGGGAGAAAGAGCCAAATCGACTACTACATTGGCAATTAAAATGCGAGCCTCTGGAAAGCCGATTTTCTGAGCCGCTTCAAGTGCAGTCACCGTATGAATCTGAGCATCTGGATTGGCCAAGCCGATGTCTTCATAGGCAATGACCGTCAAGCGACGAGCCAGACTAGGCAGGTCTTCTGCCTCAATCAAACGAGCGGCGTAGTGGAGGCTGGCATTGACATCACTGCCTCGAATGGATTTTTGCAGGGCTGAGAGAATGTCGTAGTGGGCATCGCCGTTCTTGTCCATGCTGATGTAGGATTTTTGCAGGCTATTTTCTACGGCATCCAGATCAATGTGGCGGCTACCGTCCTTGCTTTCCTTGGTCGAAAGTACAGCCAGTTCTAGCGAATTGTAAGCGGCACGTAGGTCACCGTTGGTAGCATTGGCTAGGAAGTCCAGAGCCTCAGGCTCAATGGTGACGGGAAAATCAAAACCACGATCGGTGTCTGTCAGAGCCAGTTCCAAGGCTTGTCGGATGTGGCTGGTTTGCAAAGGATGCAATTCAAAAATCTGCACCCGACTACGAATGGCGGGCAGAATTGAGAAAAATGGATTTTCAGTCGTTGCCCCAATCATGATGATATTGCCATTTTCCAAGAGAGGAAGTAGAAAGTCCTGCTTGGTCTTGTTGAGACGGTGGATTTCATCGAGCATGAGGACCAGACCGCCAGAAAATTTAGCTTCTTCAGCGATTTCCTGCAGGCGTTTTTGGTTGTCGGTCGTGGCATTAAAGGTCCGAAAGGCATACTTGGTCGTGCCAGCAATAGCGGACGCAATCGAGGTTTTGCCAATCCCAGGCGGACCGTAGAGAATCATGGACGACAGCATATTGGCATCAATCATGCGACGGATAATCTTTCCAGGACCGACCAGGTGTTCCTGACCGATGACGTCATCAATGGATTTTGGCCGCATACGAAGGGCGAGATTGGCTGGCATAGGCTTCCTTTCAGTGCATTTATGGTATAATCATTATACTACAATTTTAGGATTTGGAGAGAAACGAAGATGACGGAGTTGACGGTGGGTGTTTTGGAAGAATACTTGCGTGACCACTATGGGACGACAGTTCCAGAGCAAAGTCTCTTTATGAAATTAGTGGAAGAAATTGGTGAAGTGGCAGAGCTACTGAATCAACGTGCAGGCCGCAAGATGATGGATGGCGAAGACGACAGCTCTGCTCGTCTGGCAGAAGAATTAGCTGACGTTATTCACTATGCTGTAGCCTTGGCAGCGGTGAATCAACTAGATTTAACCAAGTCCATTTTTGAGAAAGACAAGCAGTCTTCCGTCAAATACGGTCGAGAAATAAATTTATTGGAATTTATAGAAAAGAGGAAATAGGATGGCGAAACATGGCTTTTTAGATGTGCTGGAAGCGGCACTGGACAAACATTTTACTTACGATTACGAGCTCAACTGGGACAAGAAAAACCACGCAGTTGAGCTGGCTTTTATCTTGGAAGCACAGAACTCGGCTGGGGTTGAAACGGTGGACGACGAAGGCAATGCTTCTGCGGAGGATATTTTCTTGGAGGAGTATGTCCTTTTCTACAACCAGGACAAGTCCCGCTTTGATGCGGAAGACTACCTGGTCGCTCTGCCATTTGACGCCAAGAAGGGCTTTTCAGCAGAG
This sequence comes from Streptococcus sp. 2018110, assembly GCF_019754115.1. Classification (NCBI taxonomy): domain Bacteria; kingdom Bacillati; phylum Bacillota; class Bacilli; order Lactobacillales; family Streptococcaceae; genus Streptococcus; species Streptococcus sp. 2018110. The sequence goes on from NZ_JAIJZO010000003.1 coordinate 4,206, forward strand.
TTTCTGACCTACTTCGCAGGTTTTCTCAAGGACACCGCCGACCAAGGTTTAGACGACCTCATGGACTTTTTGGCGGACCCAGAAGCCCAAGAGTTCGCGATTGCTTGGGACGGTGAGGCTTTTGAAAAAGGCAGAGCAGACTTGGTGGAAGGGGAATTTTATCCGTATCCGAGGTATTGAGATGGTTCATGAAATGTTACTGGCTCCAAAACCGTTTGAAATGATGAAGTCTGGTCAGAAGACCATTGAGCTACGACTTTACGATGAGAAGCGCAAGCATATACAAATTGGAGATCGCATCCGTTTTTATTGTACAGAGAATCAGACGCAAACGATCGAGGTGCAAGTATTAGATCTTCACATATTTGATAATTTTGCTCAGTTATACAAAGAACTGGATTTATTATCTTGGGGGTATACGCAAAGCAGTATCAGAGAGGCGAAACCAGAAGATATGGAAGTTTACTATTCGCGAGAACAGTTAGAACAATATGGTGCAGTAGGTATAGAATTGAGGGTAATAGATTCTATTTGACATTCCGTTTCCTCTCTTGCTTGACTGCGTGTGAAACTTTTGCTACTATAAAAATAGAAAAGGCGCTGAGTTCCAGCTCAACGCCCTGACAGGACCATAACGATGGTTCGGCTTTTGGACAAAATAGACCGCCAGCTTGAAATCTTGGGCGGTCTATTTTTTATCTAGCATGGTTACGATGATTGTAATGATCAAACCAAGCATATTTACAAGTAAGCTTGCAAAAGCTATGATGACCATTAGTTCATCTGCTGACAAATTAGGTTCTCCTTTCCGTTGGATTTTGTGTCTATTTGCATAGGCACCACCACCTTTCAGAAATCAGAACCACCGCTCAGATTTTCCTATCGTTTCATTTATTCGAAAATTATTTTGATTTTACTTACCTTATAACATTAACTTGTAAAATAGGTTAGAAATCGGTACAATAATACAGTGATTGACGCATAGAAAAGAAAAGGAACAACAAACATGAACTCATGGCAAGAATTAATGATTCACGTGCATCGTGATGCAGAAGAGGCAGTTTCAAATCTGATGATTGAAACGGGCAGTCAGGGGGTGGCGATTAGCGACTCGGCTGACTATGTGGGACAGGAGGACCGTTTTGGTGAACTCTATCCCGAGGTGGAGCAGTCGGATATGATTGCAATTACGGCCTATTATCCTGATACTGTAGATATTGAGGAAGTTAAGGCAGACTTGGCGACTCAATTGGCGGATTTGACAGGCTTTGGCTTGGAAACGGGTCAGGTCAGCCTAGAAAGTCAGGAATTGGCAGAGGAAGACTGGGCGGACAACTGGAAGAAATACTATGAGCCAGCCCGCATTACCCATGATTTGACCATTGTGCCGTCTTGGACCGACTATGAGGCGACTGCTGGTGAGAAGATTATCCGCCTGGATCCAGGTATGGCTTTCGGTACGGGAACCCACCCGACGACCAAGATGAGCCTCTTTGCCTTGGAGCAGGTTCTGCGTGGTGGCGAAACGGTCATTGACGTCGGCACAGGCTCAGGCGTCCTCTCCATTGCAAGTTCTCTCTTGGGTGCTAAGGAGATTTACGCCTATGACTTGGATGAAGTGGCGGTGCGTGTGGCCCAGGAAAACATTGACCTCAACGCCCACACCAGCAATATTCATGTTGCGGCAGGTGATCTCCTTCGTGGCGTTGATATTAAAGCAGAAGTTATCGTTGCCAACATCTTGGCGGATATTCTCATCCATCTGACCGAGGATGCCTACCGTCTGGTCAAGGACGAGGGCTATCTGATTATGAGCGGCATCATCGCGGACAAGTGGGACATGGTGCGAGCATCTGCGGAGGCGGCGGGCTTCTTCCTTGAGACCCACATGATTCAGGGCGAGTGGAATTGCTGCGTCTTCAAGAAAACAGCTGACCGCTCAGGTGTGATTGGAGGCTAGGATGCAGCAGTATTTTGTCAATGGCAGAGCACCACAGGGTGTTTTCCAGATTACCGATAAGGACACTGCCAAGCACATGTTTTCTGTTATGCGATTGCAGGCAGACGACCAGATTGTCCTGGTCTTTGATGACGGCATCAAACGCTTGGCACGGGTAGTGGACAGCCAGAGCCAATCTGTTGAAATTATCGAAGAACTGGTAGACAATGTTGAATTACCCGTTTCCGTGACCATTGCCATGGGCTTTCCCAAGGGAGATAAGCTCGAATTTGTCGCTCAAAAGGCAACAGAGTTAGGTATGGCAGCCCTCTGGGCCTTTCCAGCTGACTGGTCTGTGGTCAAATGGGACGGTAAAAAACTGGCAAAAAAAGCAGAAAAGTTAGAAAAAATCGCCCAAGGCGCAGCCGAACAAAGCAAACGCAATCGCATTCCGGCTGTTCGATTATTTGAGAAAAAAGCGGATTTCCTAGCCCAACTAGCAGACTTTGACCAGATTATTTTAGCCTATGAAGAGGCCGCTAAAGAGGGCGAACAAGCCAATCTAGTGAAAATCTTGTCTGGCTTAGAAGCTGGTCAGTCAGTCCTTGTTATCATCGGTCCAGAAGGTGGCGTGTCGCCTGAGGAAGTCGCTACATTTGAAGGAGCAGGAGCGGTCAAGACAGGTCTAGGACCTCGTATCTTACGAGCGGAGACGGCTCCACTCTATGCCCTTTCTGCCATTAGCTACGCGACGGAATTGTTGAGGTAGTATATGTTTGCCTTAGGTACGATTATCAATACGGTGGCCATTGCCCTAGCAGGTTTGCTAGGGTCTTGGTTTGGACATTTACTGAAAGAACGGCATCAGTCGGGATTGACGATGGCCAGCGGCATTGCTATTCTATTTTTAGGGATTTCGGGAACGCTGACAGGTCTTTTAAGAGTGGAAAATGGTCAACTGGTCACCCAGAACACCCTGCTCTTTGTGCTCAGTCTGGCTTTTGGGACCTTTCTAGGCGAGGTCCTTTATATCGAAGGCTGGTTTGAAAAGCTGGGTATCTGGCTGCGTGAAAAGTCTGGCAATGGTCAGGACTCTCAGTTTTTGGATGCTTTTTTGACCGCCTCCCTGACTGTTTGTATCGGAGCCATGGCAATTATCGGCTCAATCCAAGACGGCTTGACAGGAGATTATACCCTCCTCGCCATTAAGAGCATTCTGGACTTTATCATCATCCTTATCATGACAGCAAGTCTGGGTAAGGGAGCAGGATTTTCCGCAGTACCGGTCTTGATTTTTCAAGGCTCTGTGACTCTTTTGGCGCGCTTGATTGAGCCTCTGATGACGGCTTAAGCCCTTGCCAATCTCTCCTTTATCGGCTCCGCCCTCATCTTCTGTGTCGGTGTCAATATCGTTTGGGACAAAAAGATTCGCGTGGCCAATATGCTGCCAGCCATCGTGATTGCAGTTATTTGGTCATATTTTACATGATTTGGTTTACATTTACATACTTGATTAGTTGTTTTTTAAAAAATATGTTGATATACTATAAGTTGTGATAAAGATGAATGATCTGTCGTTTTAAGGAAGAAGTTTGTCCCGAAAACACGTTAGCAAATAGTGAATGTATCGCTCCGAACGATTCGAACAAACAGGATCATGATGGATTCGTTCATAGCTCAATGGTCGTTGCAATTAGCGAAGATTGAGGAGATATGTGATGGAGATTGCCCATGAAAAGATTGAGTACCCCTATTTTTGCTGCTCTTGGATTTTTCTTGATAGTCTTTGTTGCTCTTAATCAATTTGGTAGAGTTCCAGGGACTAGCTATCAGATTATCTCGGAATTGGTTTTGTATAATCAAGCAACAGAGCAGACCTATGAGTTTGAAAATCATGAAGTGAGAAAGGCTTTTATTCGTCAATTATCGAGTACGTCTAGTCGAGGTTTTCAAGCGTCTGATAGTCGTACTTCTCTCGAAGCAACCTATCATGAAACCATTATGAGTGAAAATCTGATTTCTTCGATTTACGGTGGAGAAGAAGGCAGAATTATGGAGTTTAGTCGTCCTAGAAAAACGGCTTTGGGGAATCTCATTTTTGCTTCAGAAAGCGTTTCTTACCCTGTTTTTGCAAGGAAGTATGGAAACATTCGCTTGGAAACAACGATACTTTGTCAGGAGTTTAGAGTAGAGCAGCGGTTAGCGAATCAATCAAACTGGGTAGATTTGGGAACCTATACAGTAAAAAGTCCCAAAGAAACCCGCTATGTACCGATTTATTGGGAGTAGCGATATAAATATAAAAACGGCTCGAGTACGTCTTCGAGCTATTTTTATATGCTTTGATTAATTCATCTAGAGAGTATATGAGGGTAAAAAAAGAGCTTGAAAAAACAAGCTCTTGATTATTGCCCTGTTTTTTTTTACTGTCTTCGTTCAAACCTTAAAAGGTTAACTTGTCCCAATCCCTTCCAGTCTTCCTCAACTCGCCCGATTTGTTGGAAGCTATTCTTTATCAGTACCTTTTGTGAGGCTTGGTTTTCGGGTAGGACGAGGGCGACGATTTCTTTTATTTGGCATTCTTTTATCAAGTAATGGCAGAGCAGGCTAACTGCTTGGCTAGCCAGACCTTGATTCCAGAAGGCGTGGTGAATCCGATAACCAATGGTCACCGACGCAGACCGTTTCTTGTGGTCAAAAACTTCCAAAACGCCAATCAATTTCCTCCCGCATTCTACTCCTAGAAACAGGCGTTTTTTCTTGTCAAAATCTCTTTGGAAATGACCGATACGCTTGCGGAGAGTTTCTTTATTTTGTGTGGAGGTGTTGGGTGTCATCTGAAAGTGAATGGGGTTGGAATAGATTTCCCAGAGGTCTTCCAAATCGTTTTCTCGGATGAGGCGTAGGCATAAGGTTGCGCTAGTAAGGCGTGGAATGTTTTGGAACATAATTTCTCCTTTATAAAACAGAAGAGTTTGGGCTCCCAAACTCTTGCTGATTATTTTAATGTTCTTTTTTCTTAGTCCATGCGCCGACAAAACCAATCAAAGTGAGACCAAGCAGACTAAGCATAGAGGTAGCTTCTCCTGTTGCAGGGAGTGTCTTGGTGCTCGCTTGTGAATGTGGACTAGCCAATTTATGTTGTGGAGCAGGAGCTGGTGGATTTACCGCTGGAAGAGTAATTCGTTGACCAGATTCGAGTACAATATCTTGACCTGTGTTACCTTGATCTGACTGCTGTTCATCTGGAGTCACTACTTTAGGTTTAGTATAGACGAATTTGAACTCACCGAACCCTTCGCTGGCAGTTGAAGCCTGTAGGTAGACAATACCTTCTTGGTCAGCAACTAGAGCTTTCGCACGATCTGCTGTCAAGAAGCGGAGGTCGAGTCCCTTGATGCTATCTGTAAAGGTCCAGTTATTGTCTGCCGTAGGGTTGATAACTTTCTCAGCGATAATATAATTGATGATGGCTTGGCGGTTTTCCAGGTTGAGCAAGTAGTTGACAGAAGCTTCGCGGACCCCAGGGAAAGTACCGTTTGCACGGTAGTTGTTGGTCACGACGATGAATTCTTGATCAGCCGTCACATCTTGCCCATTGTATTGCAGATTCCGAACTCTGCTGGCAGTTTCGTTGACTACCTTACCATTACGATCGTATTTATTTGGTTGCGTAATATCGTACTGATAAGTTACTCCGTCAATAACGTCAAAATTGTAAGTGCGGAAATCTGTGTTGACTAGGTTTTGTGGCTCTGTTGAGCTTGGATCAACTTGGTTGAATTGCCCTGCGGACATTTCCAACCATTCTTTGAGTTGGGCACCGTTGACTTTTAAGATGGCTACAACGTTGTCGTAGAGGTAAAGGTCTGCTACGTTCTTGATGGCGATTGGGCCAGCAGGAATGTCTGTATAGGCTGAAGCATCGCCTCGAGTACCAGCCTTAAATGGTGCAGCCGCAGATAGGATTGGTAGATTAGCTTCTGAGGTACCCGCCAACTGTTGTTTTGCATACCAAATCTGTGCATTGTTAACAATCTGTACAGAAGGATCATCTTGAACAAGGGCAAAGAAGCTGTTGATTGGAGCAGTTGTTTCACCGACTTGTTGACGAACATATTTGATGGTTTCGTTATGAGCTTCTTTAGCAAGGTCGATGATGCGACCATCTGCTACAGATGATTTTGTATCGATTTTACGAATAGCCGCTTTGCTAGAAGTAGTTGTCCATTTGCCATCTTTAAAGACCAGATTGAGGTCGATGACGCCGAGGTGATCACCGTATTTACCCGCCATGGTGACAGGAGTGCCGTTGATTTTACCATTTGTATCATCCACGCCAGAGTATTTAGCATAGAAGCTTGGTTTTTCGGCAGTTCCTGGGAATTCTGCGTGGGAGTGACCTGTGATAACCGCATCAACTCCTGACAGGCTGGCGATTTGGTAACCGACATTTTCCTCGCCGACTTCATATTGGTCATCGCCGATACCTGAGTGGGAAAGGACCAGAACGATGTCTGCACCATTTTCTCGCATGGTTGGGATAATATCGCGAACAGCTTCAACTGCATCACGGACAATCACTTTTCCTTCTAGATAAGCTTTGTCCCAGTTGAGAATTTGAGGGGGAACAATCCCTGTAACACCGACATTTAGTGTAACCTTTTTACCCTCGGTGTCTGTGAATGTCTTTTTCACAATGGTATAAGGGGTGTAGAGAAAGTCTTTCGTAGTCGGATCGAGGACATTGGCATTGACTAGAGGCATGTTGGCTGTACGAATTACTTTTTCGAGGTAGGCAAGGCCGTAGTTAAATTCGTGGTTGCCAAGTGTGCCGACGTCAAATCCCAGCGTCTCTAAGGCGGCGTACATAGGATGTTGTTCGCCTTCTTCAATAGGATCAACGATAGACTTGTAATTTCCAAGAGGAGTACCTTGAATGGTGTCTCCATTATCTACCAATACAACATTTGGATTTTCTTTTTTTGCCTCTTCGATAAGAACAGCTGTTTTTGCCAGACCCAGCGTTTCCACTGGTTTATCTTGGTAATAGTCATAGTTGACCAAGTTCGTATGGAGGTCAGTTGTTGCGAGAATGCGAACATCAACAGTTTGTCCTTCAACAGGCTGACTAGTTTCAGTTGCAGCAGGAGTGACCGTGCGTGCTTCTGAAGCAGTTGTGTCAGTTGTCTCGCTCGTAGGATCACTAGTTTCAGCTGTCTCGGAAGAGCTTGGATTTTCAGCTTCGGTAGTGGCTGGAGCAGGAGATTCTGTACTATCAGCTTTCTCTGTGGTGTCAGTTTCAACTGGTACAGCCTGACTTGCTTCTGTTGAAGAAGCTGGAGTTGTGTTGAGAATCTCTTCGGCTTGAGCTAATTTTGGATTGCTTGCAGCCAAGAGAGCTAGTGTGAGTGCTATGGCACACTTACTGAAACGAAAATTCATAAGAATCCTCCATTTTCTTTTTTATAATAATCTTCTACAATCATTATACAGCTAAGAAATGCAAAATTCAAGACTAATTCTGAACGTTCGTTTGAAAAATGAGTGAAAACAACAAGAAAACGAAAGAAAACAAGAACGTTCGCTGAATCTGAACTTGGTTTAGATTGTTTGTAATTAGTAGTCTTATGTTAGATTCCTTTTTCTTTTTTCGTGAAAATGGTAGAATAGTAGGAAATATAAGAGGAAGAGTAGAGATATGAAAGAAATTAACTACACTGGGGAGGAAGTGGTTGCCTTGACAGCCACCTATTTACCGGAAGAAGATGTTATATTTGTCAAGAAAGCTTTGGATTTTGCGACAGAGGCACACAAGTCCCAATTTCGTAAATCGGGCGAACCCTATATTGTACACCCGATCCAGGTAGCAGGTATTTTAGCAGGACTCAAGCTGGATGCTGTGACGGTTGCCTGTGGTTTCTTACATGATGTGGTTGAGGATACGGATGTAACCTTGGATGATATGGAGGCTGAATTTGGTCCAGAGGTCCGCCATATTGTCGGTGGTGTGACCAAGCTGGGTAAGGTTGAGTATAAGTCACATGAGGAGCAGCTGGCTGAAAACCACCGAAATATGCTGATTGCTATGTCTCAAGATATGCGGGTAATTCTGGTCAAATTAGCCGACCGTTTGCATAACATGCGGACTCTTAAGCACTTGCGCAAGGACAAGCAGGAACGTATTTCACGTGAAACAATGGAAATCTATGCACCGCTTGCCCACCGTCTAGGTATTTCTTCTATCAAGTGGGAATTGGAAGATATGTCTTTCCGCTATCTCAATGAGATTGAATTCTACAAGATTACTCGAATGATGAGCGAGAAGCGTCGTGAACGGGAAGAGTTGGTCAATGAAGTTGTTGATAAGCTAAGAGACTATACAGAAGAGCGTCATCTACATGGTCAGATTTACGGTAGACCCAAGCATATTTACTCTATCTATCGCAAAATGCACGATAAGAAAAAGCGGTTTGATCAACTCTATGACTTGATTGCCATTCGTTGTATCATGGATACTCCGAGCGATGTCTATGCTATGTTAGGGTATATTCATGAATTGTGGAAACCTATGCCAGGTCGCTTCAAGGACTACATTGCCAACCAAAAAGCTAACGGCTACCAGTCTATTCATACCACGGTTTACGGACCGAGAGGTCCAATCGAGTTCCAAATTCGGACCATGGAAATGCATCAGGTGGCGGAATACGGGGTGGCAGCTCACTGGGCTTACAAGCGTGGTGGCAAGGCAACTGCCAGTGAAAAAGAGTTGCGCTGGATTAACAACCTGATTGAACTCCAAGAAGGAGCTGGGGATGCGCAAACCTTTGTAAATTCTGTCAAGGACGATATTTTTACAGAGCGTATTTACGTTTTCACGCCAGATGGTGCGGTGCGTGAATTGCCTAAGGACTCCGTACCGATTGACTTCGCCTATGAAATTCATACCAAGGTCGGCGAGCGGGCGACAGGTGCCAAGGTCAACGGCCGTATGGTGCCTCTGACGACCAAGCTTAAGACAGGCGATCAGGTGGAAATCATCACCTCAGCCAACTCTTTCGGTCCAAGTCGTGACTGGGTCAACCTGGTTAAAACCCACAAGGCTCGCAATAAAATCAAGCAGTTCTTCAAGAACCAGGACAAGGAATTGTCTGTTTCAAAAGGGCGTGAGATGCTTCAGAACCTACTCCAAGAAAATGGCTACGTTCCCAACCAATACCTGGACCGTCGTCACATGGATGAGGTCCTGCAAAAGACCAGCTATAAGACCGACGAATCCCTTTTTGCGGCAGTTGGTTTTGGAGAAGTTTCTGCCATATCAATCTTTAACCGTCTGACAGAAAAAGAGCGTCGCGAAGCTGAGCGGGCTAAGGCCAAAGCTGTCGCGGATGAATTGGTCAACGGTGGCGAAGTCAAACACGACAACAAAGATAGTCTGAAAATCCGTCACGAAGGTGGCGTGGTGATTGAAGGGGCGTCAGGCTTGCTGATACGGATTGCCAAATGTTGTAATCCAGTACCTGGCGATGAAATTGTCGGCTACATTACCAAGGGGCGTGGGGTAGCCGTTCACCGTGTAGACTGTATGAATCTCAAGAGCCAAGAAAACTATGATGTCCGCCTGATTGATGTGGACTGGGAGGATGAGAATTCGACCAAGGAATACATGGCAAACATTGACATCTACGGTCTCAACCGCTCAGGTCTTCTCAACGATGTTCTCAAGGTTTTGACCAATGCCAGCAAGAACATTTCTTCGGTTAATGCCCAGCCAACCAAGGATATGAAGTTTGCGACCATCCACGTTTCCTTTGGTATTTCCAACCTGGCAACCTTGACCAGTCTGGTGGACAAGATTAAGTCAGTGCCAGAAGTTTACTCAGTGAAAAGGACCAACGGATAAGATGAAAATTGTATTACAACGTGTATCACAGGCCAGTGTGACCATCGAAGGAAGTATCCATGGGCAAATTGAACAAGGGCTTTTGCTCCTAGTCGGTGTGGGGCCAGATGACAGCCAGGAAGACCTGGACTATGCTGTTCGGAAAATTGTCAATATGCGGATTTTTTCAGATGAGGCAGGCAAGATGAACAAGTCTGTTCAAGATATAGGGGGCAAGATTTTATCCATTTCCCAATTTACCCTTTTTGCGGACACCAAAAAAGGCAATCGCCCTGCTTTTACAGGAGCGGCAGCTCCTGCCCTAGCCAGCCAACTCTATGATGCTTTTAACAAAGCCCTGTCAGCCTTTGTGCCTGTTGAAGTGGGTATTTTTGGGGCGGATATGGCGGTCAGTCTGGTCAATGATGGGCCGGTGACCATTGTTTTGGATACGAAAAATAAGTAAAACTTTTGGCAATGGTATGTACTCTATTTGTGTATTTTGATATACTAATATTGAAAAATAGGTATGGAGGCTGCCATGAAAAAATTACTCAAAAATCATTTCTTTTATTTGACGACTGCGTTTCTTTTGATTTTAGTGATTTACTTTAGTGGAATAGATAAACGTTGGATTATTTTGGCAAGTTTTCTTTATTTCATTCCATCGCAGATTTTATACCGTCGTCGCCTAAAAGAGCGATTACAAGAAGACCAGCCCAAGTAGGTTGGTTTTTTCGACAGTATTGGTTATTTGAAAACAATGTGCTATAATAATATTGTCGAAAAGTAGTAGTTTATGCTTTGAAGTTAGGATGAGGTGAGCAAGAATATGAGAAAAATTTTTCAAGACCTTAATCAAGAGTATCTGGAAACCAGAAGTTCAGTTGGAGAAGATTGGCTGGAGTGGGTTATCCAGAGAAAGATGACCTGGGGCATGCGGTGGGGGTTGGTAGGGATTCTCATGTTTGTCTTGCAGCCTTTAACCTATAACCCTCACTTTCTATTGGGCTGTTTTATATAGGTTTCCTACTTTGGTTAGTGTATGTATGTGGGCAACTATTTTTTGCAGCCAGATCTATTTTCCGTAATTTGAAAAAGAGGTAACTATTTATTTTAGAAGAAAAAAATCGCTCAGCTTGTTTAGGCTGGGCGATTGCTTTTTTCGATGAATAATTGTTGAGCGATGGCTGTTGGGACGGCGAGCTCTTTGTCCTTGTACTGGATGGTGATGGTTTGGGCAAAGTGGTCGAAGTCTGTGACGGTTAGTAAATCGCCGACAGCTAATTCATGTTGTTCCAAGTACTGAAGGAGTTGATAGAAGTCATGGATACGGACAAGCTGGTAGTTCCCTGTCTCAGTTAGCTGTGACAGCCGTGTCTGGTAGCGTTCGATGAGCGGTTGTCCTGCTTGAGGAATGCTTCCCCCGTGAGGACAAGTTTGAGGCTGTTCCAGTAGCAGGTCTAGGCGATTGATAAAGTGATCTGAAACGGTGTGTTCTAAAATCTCAGCCTCTTCATGTACTTCTTCTGGAGAGTAGCCAAGTTGCTCAACTAAGAATACTTCAATCAAGCGGTGTTTGCGATAGAGGTTGGCTACCATTTCAAGGGCGGTTTGGCTGAGGAGATAACCTGCCTTGGCATCCTTAGAAATGAGCTCTTTGGCTACCATTTTTTTGAGCATTTCAGAAACGGCTGGTGCGGAGAAGGCCATCTTCTCTGCGATGAGTTTATTGGTAATTTTTTGGTCTAATTGACCCAGTTCATAAATACATTTTAGGTAATCTTCTTTGTTTGGTGTCATGAGAACTCGCTTTCTACTGAAACTATTATATCAAAAAATTTAAAAATCAGTTGACAAAACGAATTTTTTAGCTTAATCTAATTATATAGTTAGGTATGCTTAATAAAAATAAAAGGAGAACCTATATGAAGAAAATATTGTTCAGTTTTGCTCTGCTATTGTCCCTAATAGGGCTAGGAGCTTGTCGTCCATCGCAAACCACAGAAGGCTCTAGTAAGCCAAGAGTGGCTGTGACTACTTCCTTTCTCAATGACATGGTCTATCAGTTGGCGGGTGATGAGGTGGAACGTGATTTGCTGATTCCAGCAGGAGAAGACCCTCATTTGTACGTAGCCAAATCTAGTGATTTATCAAAATTACAAAAGGCTGACCTTGTTCTCTACCACGGTTTGCACTTTGAAGGTAAAATGGTTGAAGCTTTGGAGAAGACCGGAGTAGCTGTTTCTAAAAACTTTAATGCAAAAGACTTGAATACGATGGATGAGGATGGGGAAGAAATTGTCGATCCGCACTTTTGGTTTTCAATTCCCTTGTACAAGTCAGCTGTAGCTGTAGCTTCAGAGGAACTACAAAAACTCTTGCCTGCTAAAGCTGAGATGATTCAGAAAAATACAGAAAAATACCAAGCGCAGCTAGATGATTTGCATGCCTGGGTAGAAAAAGAATTAAGTGTGATTCCAAAAGAAAGTCGCTATTTGGTAACGCCACATGATGCCTTTAATTACTTTGCTGCTAGTTATGACTTCACTCTCTATGCTCCTCAGGGAGTGAGCACCGACTCAGAAGTGGCTAATAGTGACATGATTGAGACAGTTAACCTAATCATCGACCATAATATCAAGGCTATCTTTACAGAGTCTACAACTAATCCAGAACGCATGGAGAAATTGCAAGAGGCAGTAAAAGCCAAAGGTGGTCAGGTTGAAGTTGTTACTGGCGAAGGTAAGGAGTTATTCTCAGATTCTTTGGCACCAGAAGGCGAGGAAGGGGATACCTTTATCGACATGTACAAACATAATGTTACATTGATGGTTAAATATCTGAAATAGTACAGGTCGAACGGACTTGCTATTCAATGAAGACTAGAGAAATTGCCGAAGGTTATAGTTGAAAGGTACCAATATGAGGGACAATCAATTGTTTTGAGCACAAGCAGTATAGGACTCTTTTCATAGGAGGTGGCAACGCTTGGGGGAGGATAGGCGTTAGTAGCAAATCTGAGGTCCTTGACTAGAAATACTGTTTGCAGACCTCGGTGCTGTTGGTTCACAGCTGGACTTTATATATCAGTAGTCTGTGCGTGAATAGGGATTTCAAATGAGTAGTAAAAAGGACTCGGTCTAGGTCGAGTTCTTTCCGTTTTTGGACCATTTTTAACAGAATTATAAACATACAATTGAAAGAAGCATTGGTGCTTTGCGAAAATCAAATTCATGTACTGATGTGTTGAAATGAGCGAGGTATAGGGTTTGCCAGCAATTTGTTGATGCGGTATCTTAATCTTATCGACTTTCTCAGCTTGGTAGGTTGGTCTGATTTTGATTTTCATTGAGTATGAATGAGGTATATCATTTTTTAAAATAGGAGGAAATATGTCAGCAATCATTGAATTAAAAGATGTCAATTTAGCATATACAGCCAGCCAGACCATGGCTTTAGAAGATGTCAATTTGGTGATTCCCAGAGGGAGTCGGACGGCTATTGTTGGACCAAATGGTGCTGGGAAGTCCAGTCTGTTCAAGGTCATTTTGGGGTTGGAAAAACCTGACACAGGACAGGTTCGCTTGCTTGGTCAGGAGGCAGGTCTAGAGAGGGTGATTGCTCAAAAAGTAGCCTATATTCCCCAATCCAGTCAAGTAAACTGGCAATTTCCTGCAACAGTTTTTGAAATTGTTCTGATGGGACGCTTCGCTCATAGTAAGGGAATGTTTCGAAGACCGACTAAGGCTGATAGACAGATTGTTGAGCAGGCTCTAGAACGATTAAAAATTGCGGATTTACGCCATCGTCAGATTGATCAGCTTTCAGGTGGGCAGCGTCAGCGGGTATTTTTAGCGAGAGCCCTGGCACAGGAAGCAGAATTGTACCTTATGGATGAGCCTCTGGCAGGGATTGATCAGGCAACAGAAATCATGATCATGGATATGCTCAAGGAGTTCCAATGTGAAGGGAAAACTTCCATTGTCATTCATCATGACTTAACGACGCTGGATGCCTACTTTGATCACCTTGTCTGGCTTCATAAGCATGTGATTGATTCTGGTCCGATGGATGAGACTTTGACAAGCGAGAATTATCAGGCGACCTACGGTATAGGAAATGGGCTGTTTCTAGGAAATGCCAAAGGAGGCAGTCATGTTTGAGGTTTTCAAAGAGTATTCTTTCTGGACAGTTGCTTTAGGGACCGTTAGCCTAGCTGTAGCAGCCAGTACTATCGGAAGTATATCTGTTCTTACTAAACAGAGTTTGCTTGGGGATGCTCTTGGGCATGCTTCTTATCCTGGAGTGATTGTCTCTTTCATGATTTTTCAGTCGCGACATCCTCTCTACTTGCTGTTAGGAGCAGTGTTATCAGGCTACCTTTCTTATGCACTTGTCCATTTGCTACGTCGAAAAGGTGGTCACAGCCTAGTCAATGCCCTTTCATTGGTGTCTGCTTCTTTCTTTGGTTTGGGAATGGTCTTGAAAAATGCTATTCAGGGAAATGAAGCCTTTGCAGGGTCTTCCCAGGCTGGATTGCAAACCTATCTATTTGGACAGGCAGCCTTTATTCAGCTGGATGATGTGATACTCATCGGACTCATTTCCCTATTGGCTTTGGTATTGTTTGCTTTCTTTTATCAAGACTATAAGCTGTATCTGTTTGATCAAACTTTTGCAAGGGTCATTGGTGTTCGTGTAAAGTACTTACAGCAGTTGACGATGTTTTTGATGATTTGCCTAATTGCAGTAGGATTAAAGTTGGTTGGAGCTATTTTGATGAGTAGTTTTTTGATTGCACCAGCTGTCTTTGGCTTGATGTTGGGAAAATCGTATCACAAGAGTCTGTTACTGGCAGGAATCGTTGCAATTGGGTCGGCTTTCGTAGGGACTTGGATTAGTTCTAGTGTATCGGGTTTGTCGACCGGACCGACTATTATCGTCTGTCTGACAGGTCTGACCCTGTCTGCATTTGTGTCTGTTACCTATGTCAGAAAGGAGAATGGTCGTGTTTGAAGTATTACTCATTTTGATGGTTATTGCTAGTTCTTGTGGCTTGCTTGGCTCGATACTGGTTGTAAAAAATCAATCAATGCTGGCAGATGCGCTATCGCATTCTGTCTTGCTTGGGATTGTTCTGGGATTTTTTATTAGTCACAGTTTGGATTCGCCGTTGCTAATAGTTGGTGCTAGTCTGTTTGGGTTATTATCGGTTCTTGCCATTGACCGTCTGCATAGTCGAAAGATAGCGCATGATGCCGCAACAGGTCTAGTTTTTTCTTTCTTTTTTGCGGTGGCGGTTTTGCTTATTTCTCTTTTTGCTCGCAATGTTCACTTGGATGTGGATCTGGTTTTGCAGGGGGAAGTACTTTTTGCTCCGCTTCATCGTATGGATGTTCTAGCCTGGTCACTCCCTGTTAGTCTGGTCAAGTCGAGTTTGGCTTGGTTGGTTATCGTTCTATTTTTTGCTTGGGCTTACCATCGTTTACAAGTGTACCTATTTGACAGCAACCATGCTCGTTTGTCTGGCTTACGAACAAGGATGTTAGAAATGGTCATTTTGATTCTAGTTTCCTTAACTACTGTTCTGGCCTTTGAAGCGATTGGCTCGATGACTGTTATTGTTTTCTTGGTGGCACCAAGTATGGCTGCCCTACGTTGGGTCAAATCCTTTTGGCAATTGCTTCTTTTAGGGCAAGGTATCGCTATTCTAACGGTTGTGCTAGGTTTTTTAGTGGCCAATCAACTGGATTTAACCATGTCAGGGACCTGTGCCGTTGTCAGCCTTTTTGTGGTTTGTTCGAGTATTATTCTAAAAAATACTTGGTCACGGTCATCTGATAAGTGAAATTGTCAGAATTTTTTGTTATTATAGTCATTAAGAAAGACAAAGGAGAGAATCAATGACACGTTTACAAGATGATTTTTACGAATACGTCAATGGTGAATGGGCAAAAACAGCCGTGATTCCAGACGATAAGCCAAGAACAGGTGGTTTCTCAGACCTGGCGGATGAGATTGAAAAGCTCATGATTGACACGACAAACGCTTGGTTGGCGGGAGAAGATGTCCCAGAAGATAGCGTTTTGCAAAACTTTGTAGCCTTCCACAAGCAAGTAGCCGACTATGAAACCCGTGACCGTCTGGGGGCAGAACCTGCTCAGGCCTTGATTGCAGAGTACAAGGCTCTCAACTCTTTCGAAGAATTTACCAGCAAGTTGGCAGAATATGAGTTGGCAGGCAAGCCAAACCTCATGCCTTTCGGTGTGGCACCTGACTTTATGGATGCGACCACCAACGTCCTCTGGGCGGACTCTCTAGGCATTATCCTGCCAGATACGACCTACTATGAGGAAGGGCATGAAAAAGGAGCAGAGTTACTCAAAATCTGGAGAGAGAGCCAAGAAGCCCTCCTGCCAAAATTTGGTTTCAGTGATGAGGAAATCAAGGACCTCTTGGACAAGCGTTTGGAACTGGATGCTACGATTGCCAAGTATGTCCTTTCAAATGAAGAAGGTTCTGAGTACGCCAAACTCTATCACCCCTACGAGTGGGCAGATTTTACTGCCTTGGCACCAGAGTTGCCTTTGGATGATTTCTTCATAGCGATTTTAGGTCAAACGCCAGACAAGATTATCGTGCCTGAGGAACGTTTCTGGCAGGCTGCCAAGGACATTTACAGTGCGGATAATTGGGAGCTTTTGAAGGCGACCTTGATTTTGAAAGCGGCAGGAGCTTATACAGCCTTCCTGTCGGATGAAATCCGTATTCTAGCAGGAGCCTACAGCCGTGCTCTTTCTGGTACACCGCAGGCTCAAAATCAAGAAAAAGCAGCCTATAACTTGGCACAAGGCTACTTTAACCAAGCCCTCGGTCTTTGGTATGCTGGGGAGAAATTCTCACCAGAGGCTAAGGCGGATGTGGAAGCAAAAGTTGCCAAGATGATTGAGGTTTACAAGTCTCGTTTGGAAACGGCAGACTGGTTGGCTCAGGAAACGCGTGACAAGGCCATTGTCAAACTCAATGTTATCAAGCCTTACATCGGCTACCCAGAAGCCTTGCCAGAGCGTTACTATAAGAAAATTGTTGACCCAAGCAAGTCCTTGGTGGAAAATGCCATCGAACTAAACAAGATTGACATTGCTCATGGTTGGAGCAAGTGGAACAAGCCTGTGGATATTAAGGAATGGGGTATGCCAGCCCACATGGTCAACGCCTACTATAACCCACAGAAAAACTTGATTGTCTTCCCGGCGGCGATTTTGCAGGCGCCATTCTACTCGCTAGAGCAGTCTTCATCAGCTAACTACGGCGGTATCGGTGCCGTGATTGCCCACGAGATTTCCCATGCCTTTGACTCCAACGGAGCTTCCTTTGATGAGCATGGCAGTCTAAACAACTGGTGGACAGAGGAAGACTATGCAGCCTTTGAAGCCCGTACCCAGCAGGTCATTGACCAGTTTGAGGGTCAGGACTCTTACGGTGCCAAAATCAATGGTAAATTGACCGTGTCAGAAAATATTGCCGACCTTGGTGGGATTGCAGCAGCCTTAGAAGCAGCCAAGTCAGAGGAAGACTTCTCCGCAGAGGAATTCTTCACTAACTTTGCTCGCATCTGGCGAATGAAGGCTCGTCCTGAGTACATGCAGATGTTGGCGAGTGTCGATGTCCACGCACCAGGTCATCTGCGTACTAACATTCAGTTGCCAAACTTCGATGAATTCCATGAAACCTTTGGCGTTCAAGAAGGCGACGGCATGTGGCGTGCAAAAGAAGACCGTGTGATTATTTGGTAAAAATGGGAAAACAGCTAGTGAAAACTGGCTGTTTTTTGTCTTTCCCAATTCCCCAAAAACGTGATATAATAGTAAAGATAATTTATTGACATGGAGAAATGACATGAGCTTCTACAATCACAAGGAAATCGAGCCCAAATGGCAGGAATTTTGGGCAAAAAATCATACCTTTAAGACGGGAACAGATGCGGACAAGCCAAACTTTTATGCCCTAGACATGTTCCCTTATCCATCTGGTGCGGGCTTGCACGTTGGTCACCCAGAGGGGTATACTGCGACAGATATTCTCAGCCGTTACAAGCGTGCCCAAGGTTACAACGTTCTTCACCCAATGGGGTGGGATGCCTTTGGTCTGCCAGCAGAGCAATACGCTATGGACACGGGAAATGACCCAGCTGACTTTACAGCGGAAAATATTGCCAACTTCAAGCGTC
Source organism: Streptococcus sp. 2018110 (assembly GCF_019754115.1). Classification (NCBI taxonomy): domain Bacteria; kingdom Bacillati; phylum Bacillota; class Bacilli; order Lactobacillales; family Streptococcaceae; genus Streptococcus; species Streptococcus sp. 2018110. The sequence continues at coordinate 22,260 of NZ_JAIJZO010000003.1, forward strand.
AGATTAACGCCCTTGGCTTTTCTTACGACTGGGACCGTGAGGTTAATACGACTGATCCTAACTACTACAAGTGGACTCAGTGGATTTTCACTAAGTTGTATGAAAAAGGCCTAGCCTACGAGGCAGAAGTGCCTGTCAACTGGGTGGAGGAATTGGGAACAGCTATCGCCAACGAAGAGGTCCTTCCTGACGGAACATCTGAGCGTGGTGGCTACCCAGTTGTTCGTAAGCCAATGCGTCAATGGATGTTGAAAATCACAGCCTATGCAGAGCGTCTGCTCAATGACTTGGAAGACGTTGATTGGCCAGAGTCGATCAAGGATATGCAACGCAACTGGATCGGCAAGTCAACGGGTGCCAATGTGACCTTCAAAATCAAGGACACAGACAAGGACTTCACTGTTTTCACAACTCGTCCTGATACGCTTTTTGGTGCGACCTACGCTGTCCTTGCTCCTGAGCATGATTTGGTCGACAGCATTACATCGCCTGAGCAGGCAGAAGCTGTGGCAGAATATAAATGCCAAGCCTCTCTTAAATCAGACCTTGCCCGTACAGATCTTGCCAAAGACAAGACAGGTGTTTGGACAGGTGCTTACGCAATCAACCCTGTGAACAACAAGGAAATTCCAATCTGGATTGCTGATTATGTCCTTGCAAGCTACGGAACAGGTGCTATCATGGCTGTTCCTGCCCACGATGAGCGTGACTGGGAATTTGCCAAACAGTTTGGTTTGGACATTATTCCAGTTTTGGAAGGTGGCAATGTAGAAGAAGCACCTTACACAGAAGATGGTGCCCACATCAACTCGGACTTCCTAGACGGTCTGAATAAGGAAGAAGCTATTGCCAAAATGGTGGCTTGGTTGGAAGAAAATGGTCTCGGTCAGGAGAAAATTTCCTATCGTCTCCGTGACTGGCTCTTCAGCCGTCAACGTTATTGGGGTGAGCCGATTCCAATCATCCACTGGGAAGATGGTACTTCCACAGCAGTCCCAGAAAATGAGTTACCTCTGGTATTGCCAAAAACCTCAGACATCAAGCCTTCAGGTACAGGGGAGTCCCCTCTTGCTAACTTGACAGACTGGTTGGAAGTGGTGCGTGAAGACGGCGTAAAAGGTCGCCGTGAGACCAACACCATGCCACAATGGGCGGGCTCTAGCTGGTACTATCTCCGATACATCGACCCGCACAACGATGAGAAATTGGCAGACGAGGAGCTTCTCAAAGCTTGGTTGCCAGTGGACATCTACATCGGTGGTGCCGAGCACGCAGTCCTTCACTTACTTTATGCTCGCTTCTGGCACAAGTTCCTCTATGACCTTGGCGTTGTACCGACCAAAGAGCCATTCCAAAAACTCTTTAACCAAGGGATGATTTTGGGAACTAGCTACCGCGACAGCCGTGGTGCCCTTGTAGCGACAGATAAGGTTGAAAAACGCGACGGTTCTTTCTTCAACATCGAAACTGGTGAGGAGTTGGAGCAGGCACCTGCTAAGATGTCCAAATCCCTTAAAAATGTGGTTAACCCAGATGATGTGGTCGAGCAATTCGGTGCGGACACCCTCCGTGTCTATGAGATGTTTATGGGTCCACTTGACGCGTCAATCGCTTGGTCAGAAGAAGGTCTCGAGGGCAGCCGTAAGTTCCTTGACCGTGTTTATCGCCTCGTGACGACCAAGGAGCTTGTGGCGGAAAATAGCGGAGCGCTTGATAAAGTTTACAATGAAACTGTGAAGACGGTGACAGAGCATATCGAAGACCTGAAATTCAACACGGCTATCGCCCAGCTCATGATTTTTGTCAACGCAGCCAACAAGGAAGAAAAGCTCTATGTCGAATACGCTAAAGGCTTTGTCCAACTGATTGCCCCATTTGCACCACACTTGGCAGAAGAACTCTGGCAGGGTCTGACAAATACTGGTCAGTCAATCAGCTATGTCGCATGGCCAACTTATGACGAAAGCAAGCTGGTAGAAAGCGAAGTGGAAATCGTTGTCCAAATCAAAGGCAAAGTAAAAGCTCGCTTGACTGTAGCCAAAGACTTAGCACCAGCTGAACTTGAAAAAGTTGCTCTGGCAGACGAAAAAGTCCAAGCTGAAATCGCTGGGCAAACAGTTGTGAAGGTGATTAGTGTTCCGAACAAATTGGTGAATATTGTTGTGAAGTAACCAAATTAGTGAATATCCTAGCGAAATAAATGTAAATAATAAGAAAACGACTTCCGTATTGGAGGCCGTTTTTTTGACAAAAAGTCCGAACACTGTGATTGTTAAGAGATTGCAAGTTATCTGTAATATTTGTTACATTTCTTTAAGCTCTCTGCAAGGATTATCCCTTAGGATAGATAGGGCAGAAAAACACGAAGGAATCAAATATTATGAGTTATCAAATGATAAAAAAACAATTCAAATTGGGACTGTTTACAGCCCTCATAGGAAATCTTTTATGGTTGGGAATGGTGAATGTCAGTGCAGATGACACAGTTATAAGCGATAGTCCGACAGTATCAGCGTTAACAAAAAAGGTTGAAGCTGCAAAAATAGCAGCCAAAGCTGCTGCAGAAAAAATTGTAGCTGAGAAAGCTGCAGCCACTGCAAAGGCTGCTTTGGCTACCAATATGGTGTCAGAGGTTGCTGTGGAATATACGGCTAATACCTATCCAGCTGGTCAGTGTACTTGGGGTGCCAAAGAAATGGCTCCTTGGGTCGGAAACTATTGGGGTAATGGTGGAGATTGGGCAGCTAGTGCGGCAGCGCTTGGATATGAAGTGGGAACTACTCCAAAAGTTGGCGCTATTGCTGTATGGACAGATGGAGGCTACGGTCATGTTGCCTATGTAACAGATGTGGCAGCTAACGGGCACATTCAAGTTAAGGAATCAAACTATGGTGGAGTATACTATCCAAGTAATGTCCGTGGTTTCTTTGATCCAACAACGACTAGCGAAGGGACAGTCAGCTATATTTACCCACCAGCTGGAGTATAATTAATATGAGATATAAAGACCGAGTAGGTCTCAGATTGAAGAAAAAGTCCATTTTGGGCAATTTTCTTCAATCTTTTTTCTTTATGTTGAAAATAAAACAACTCTCAGAAACGCCTGAATATCAATGTTTCTAAGAGTTTAATGACTTGCTATCTTTCGCAAACCTCTTCAATTTTTAATATTTTTAGGAGTTCGTCTACGTTCTGAGACCGAGTAGGTCTTTTTTTATGCTCCGATACTTGATTAAAAATTTTAATGTCCCTGATAGAAAAAATATATTGGCTGGAAATAGTTATTCATGATACTATTGTAAAATCTGAAAAAGAAAGTGTGTTTTAATTATGAAGAAAATAGCTATGTTTACAAGTTTATTGTTTGCGGGTATCGTGTTAGCAGCCTGCAATTCATCTGCAGGTACATCGAATAGTACAGACCAAACCCTCTTGGCACAAATTAAGGATGAAGGCGTTATTCAAATCGGTACTGAAGGTGCCTATGCTCCTTACTCTTACCACGATGAGAGCGGAAAACTGGTCGGTTATGATGTAGAAGTAGCCGAAGCCGTTGCTGAGAAATTGGGTGTTAAGGTGGAATTTGTTGAAACAGAATGGGATTCCATGATTGCAGGTTTGGATGCAGCCCGTTTTGATACTATCGCTAACCAAGTCGGTATTACAGATGAGCGTAAGGCAAAATACGATTTTTCAACACCATATACATACATCTATGGAGCCTTGGTAACACAGAAGGATAATACTGACATTACAAGCTTTGCAGATTTGTCTGGTAAGAAATCAGCCAACAGCTTGACAAGCAACTGGGCAGATTTGGCGCGTGAAAATGGTGCAAAAGTTGTCGGCGTGGATGGATTCTCTCAGGCAGTTGAATTGTTAAATACAGGTCGTGTGGATGCTACCATCAATGACAACTTGGTGTACTTGGATTATGTGAAACAGCATGCTGATGCACCGATTAAGGTTGTGACCTTGACGGATGACGTATCGACAACAGCCTTCCCAGTTGCAAAAGGAAATGAAGATCTTGTGAAAGAGATTGATGCAGCCTTGGCAGAATTGGCTAGTGAAGGAAAATTAGCTGAAATTTCAAACAAATACTTTGGTGAAGACGTATCAAAAGCTAAGTAATCAGGAGAAACAATGACAGAGAGAGTATGGCAACTATTGCTTGATTCATTTTCACAAATACTTGTTCCAGGATTGTTGGTGACTATCCCACTGACAATCCTGTCTTTTACCTTTGGCTTGTTAATTGCTATTGGGACTGCCTTGGTGCAAATTGCTCAGATTCCCATTCTCAAACAAGTGGCTCGTTTCTATATTTGGGTTGTTCGAGGGACACCGCTCTTGGTTCAACTCTATGTGATATTCTTTGGACTACCAAGTCTAGGAATTGTCTTGGATGCCTTTCCGTCGGCGGTTTTGGTTTTTTCTGTCAATACAGGTGCCTACGCTGCGGAAACCATACGGGCTTCTATCGAGTCCGTGCCTAAGGGGCAGTTGGAGGCTGGCTATTCTGTCGGGATGAGTTTTGCCCAGACCATGCGTCGGATTATTCTCCCACAGGCCTTTCGAGTGGCCTTCCCGCCCTTGTCCAATACCTTGATTGGATTGGTCAAGGATACATCGCTGGCTGCCAATATTACCGTCTTGGAGATGTTTATGGCGACTCAGCAGATTGCAGCAAGGACCTATGAACCGTTTGCCCTCTATTGTGAGGTGGCCCTTGTTTATCTACTCTTTTCAACTATTTTGACCAAGCTTCAAGCCTATGGCGAGAAGAAGTTGGCAGTCTATTAGGAGGTTCAGATGATTCAAGCAAATGGAGTAAGGCTGGCCTTCGGTGGTCAGCAGGTGTTAAAAGGCATTGATGTAGAGGTCAATCCAGGTGAGGTGGTCGTCATTTTAGGTCCATCTGGATCAGGAAAAACGACTCTTCTTCGTTCTTTAAACTTTTTGGAAAAAGCTGACGCGGGTCACTTAGTCTTCGGTGAGGACAGCTATGACTTGGCTCAGATGACCAAGAAGGAAATTGCAGGCATTCGCAAGCGCACAGCCTTCGTTTTTCAAAACTACAATCTCTTTGCCAATAAAACTGCCTTACAAAATGTGACGGAAGGTCTGATTGTGGCTCGGAAAGTACCCAAACAAGAGGCTGAAAGAATCGGTAAGGCAGCCTTGGACAAGGTGGGATTATCTGATAAATATGATTTCTATCCAAGTCAGCTGTCCGGAGGTCAGCAGCAACGGGTCGGCATTGCCAGAGCCATTGCGACCAATCCCGAGGTCATCTATTTTGATGAACCAACCTCGGCCTTGGATCCTGAGTTAATTGGTGAAGTCCTGGCTGTCATGATGCAGTTGGCAAAAGAAGGTATGACCATGGTGGTTGTGACGCACGAGATGGGCTTTGCGCGTGCGGTAGCTGATCGAGTCATATTTATGGATGGTGGTCGGATTATCGAAGAAGGTCGACCAGAAGACATTTTTGACCAGCCAAAAGAAGAACGTACTAAGCAATTCTTAGCTCGCATTCAAAAGGTAGATGTTGAGTAAGCTAAGCAAATTAATTTATCTTATTCATTTCCACAATCGTACAGAAAATGGACAGAATTTAACAAAGCTACTTCAATTGTTAGACATTGATTGGTCTAGCGGTTGGAGTATTTTTTGTTTAGAGGGAATGGATATTTTTATATAGTACTTTTAGCACGAGGCGATGAGCCGCAGGCATAGATGAAGTTAGGCAAGGTGGGCTAAGGAAGTAGTAGGAGGAAAACTAAATGACGATAAATGTATTCGAAAGGTCTTTACTTTTTAGTAATAAATAGTATATAATAACCTAAAGAAAACGTTTGCACGATTTTGACTGTTTGCTTGCTAAAAGATAAGCAGCAGAAATAGAATTAGGGAGGAGTTCTATGACGACATTAGCCGATGTGGCTAGGTTAGCCAATGTATCAAAGATGACTGTTTCGCGTGTCATCAACCATCCAGAACAAGTTACACAAGAGCTGCGGACGCTCGTAACAGCTGCGATGGAAGAATTAAACTATAAGCCAAATGTGGCGGCCAAGGCCTTGGCTCAGCAACGGACATTGATTGTTCAGGCTGTCATTCTCGAAAAGATGGATGTGGTAGAGCCGTACTATATCGACCTTCTTGCAGGAATTGCTGATGAGCTCAATCATCGAAATTATACCTTGCAGTTGGTGACCAATCCAAGTCAGATCACTGATCAATGTGATGGTTACATTGTGACTGGCGCTCGAAAGGATGACTACCCCTGGCTGAAAGGTCTGCGGAAGCCATTGATTTTATTCGGGGAGAATCAAGAAGGCCTTCCTTTTGTAGATTCAGACAATCGTTTGGCGACTAGGTCCGCAACCCAGTTTGCTTTATCAAAAGGTTATGAGAGGATTGTTTTTGTAGGGATTGACTTGCCAGAAGCCTTTGAAAAAGGGAGAGAAGAAGGCTACAAAGATGCGATGCAGGGCCGAGAAACTCATCTCTATCGATTGGAAAATCGTTCTCGTGTTGCGGAAGAATTTGTGAAAAATCTTGATTATTTACCAGAAAATACCTGCTTTATCTGCGCATCGGATCGTCTCGCTCTTGGGGTTACAAGAGGTTTACAAGCTCTAGGAAAGTCTATTCCGAATGACGTTGGGGTAATTGGTTTTGACGGCTTCTTTTTAGATCGGATGTCCAGACCAGCCTTGACGACGATGAAGCAGCCGATTCGTCAAATGGGGGCTCTTAGCGTCAAACATTTAATGACGATATTAGATGGCAAGCCTCTGGCTAGACAGGGGCATTACTGCCAGGCAACCTTAATTGAAAGGGAGACTACACCTCAGTAGTCTCTTTTTTTGGTCAGTAGGCCGTCTAGGAGTACAAGAGGAGGGAGCTATTTATTCTATTTTAGTTAGATAGTAGACCAAAACTTGTTACCGTTAACATTTAAGAAAACGTTTGCAAAGACTCCTTGGAATTGTATATACTGGTAGTGTACAATTCAAACTTATTTATATGGAGGAGTCTATGAAAAAGAAATCCGTTCAGAATATGAAACGAACAGGGATGCTAGAGAAGAAACAGATTTTTGGCATTCGTAAACTAAATGTAGGTGTAGCCTCTGTTGGGATTGCGGCTGCTCTGTTTTTAAGTGGAGCAGGTCAACTAGTGCAGGCAGAGGAAGTCGTCCTCCCTGCGTCAACTAGTTCAGCGACTCTTTCGGAACAGGATGGCGGCGCGGTAGAAGCGACCACAACTGTGATAGAAACTACAGATTCTATGGTAGCTGAAGCGACAGCGGTAAGAGAAACAGCCGATGCAACTGCTTCAGAGGAAGCTCCTATCGAAGAAGGCAGCATTCGTCTGCACTTTGAAAATGTAGATGAAACAGCACCAGAAAGTCAAGGACTGTGGACTTGGGGAGGAGTGGCAGAGCCGTCCGATGGTAATCAATGGCCAACGGATACAGCGAATTTCTCAAGTAGCCAAGTGGATGACTACGGTCATTACGTTGATATTAAAAAATCTGAGACACCAGGAACGATTGGTTATCTGGTTCTCAAGAATGGGGAAAAAATAACAGAATCGGACCAAAAAGTGGAGCTTCTTGTTCCAGAACAGAATGAAGCCTGGATCGCTAGTGACTACAGCGTGTCTAGCTATGAGCCGCTCAAAGATGAAAATGTTCTCCGCATCAATTACACACGTGAAGACAACAATTATGAAGGTTGGGGCGTATGGACTTGGGGCGATACGACTGAAGCGAGTGATGGCTGGCCAACAGGTGCCGTTGATTTTAAACTTGGCAAATACGGAGCTTATGTTGACATTCCCCTCTCGAACGGTTTAGATTCTAAGCTTGGATTTCTGCTAATCAATCAGAATAATCCAGATTTGGCAGGCAATAAAACCATTGATTTAGCCTTTGCAGATCGTAAACGGCATAGCCAAATTTTCCTTCGCAATGACGACGACAAAATCTATACCAATCCATATTTTATCGAAGAGAAAGTAGAACTCGATACAAGTAAAGCGACTCCGGGTACAAAAAATGTGACTGTTGAGGCTAGTAGCAAAGCACCATTCAACTACAATGAAAGCGGCTTGGTATCTGTAACTGTCACTAACCCTGAAAATGCTGAAATAGTTAAAATGGAAGTCGATACAAGTGCCATCGGTGGAGGTCTTGTGCCAATCTCTACTGAGCTCAATCGTGTGACCATTAAAGCGACGTCTAGCACAGCGCCAGGGACATATAGTCTTCCTGTAAAGGTCTATGACAAGGACAACGGTTACTACGAGACCAGCCTGGATGTGACCATTACAGAGCGTATCAAGGAAGATGGTGAAAAAGACTGGGACGAGCAAGTCATCTACTTCATGATGACAGACCGTTTCTACAATGGAGACACCAGCAATGACAAGCTGGTAGAAGGAACGGCCTCCAACCCACGCGGTCTTTACCAAGGCGGGGACTTCAAAGGAGTGACAGCCAAGCTGGACTACTTGAAAGAATTGGGTGTGGACTCTATCTGGTTGACTCCGATTGTGGAAAATATTCCACAGAATGTCGGTAGCGTAACAGATGGAGAGTACTATGCTTACCATGGTTATTGGGCCTCCAATTTTGAGAAACTAAATCCGCATTTGGGAAGTTTAGCTGATTTTCATGAATTAATTGATGCCGCGGCGGAAAAAGGCATCAACATTATTGTTGACGTGGTGCTTAACCATGCTGGCTATGGTACAGAAGGAACCTTTGCAGGTATGGTACGGACTAAGGAAGAAGATAAGCAGGGAGATGATCAGCTCGGTTCGCTTTCAGGACTGCCTGACTTCAAGACAGAAGAAGCTACCGTTCGCAATCAGTTGGTTGCTTGGCAGGCATCTTGGTTGGAACGCTCAACAACTGCCAAGGGCAACTCTATCTATGCTTTCCGTGTCGATACAGTCAAACACGTTGATGATACAACCTGGCAGCATTTCAAAAATGAATTGGTGGATAGAGACCCTGACTTCCACTTGATTGGGGAAACTTGGGGAGCTAACTATAAAGATACCAAGGGTGACTTGGGAATCGGTACTATGGACAGCTTGTTGGATTTTGGTTTCAAGGATATTGCTAAATATCTGGTCAATGGTCAACTGAAAGCAGCTGGAAAAGAGCTGGAAGAACGTAGCAAGGTTCTGACTAGTGCAGCTTCTCTGGGTCAATTCTTGGGCAGTCATGACGAAGATGGTTTCCTCTACAGTCTTGGTGGCGCAGAAAAAGAAGGAAATCTGGATAAACTGAAATTGGTTGCTAGTCTCTTGATTACTGCTAAAGGACAGCCAGTCATCTACTACGGTGAAGAATTAGGTCAATCAGGACAAAACAACTGGCCAGTTTATGACAACCGGTACGATTTCGATTGGAGCAAGGTAGAGACTAGCGACATCACAGACCACTATCAGAAATTGTTGGCTTTCCGCAATGCCAATTCAACATTGCTCTCACGTGGTGCTACAAGCACACTTGCTGGAAATGATAGCCAAGGTTGGCTTATCAGCAAACGCAGTTACCAAGATCAAGCTGCCTATCTTGTCTTCTCAACCAATACCGAGAGCAAGGAAATGGCGATTGAAGTATCTGGTAAAGATGTGGTTGTCACAGATGCCTACACAGGAAAAACGTATCAAGCTATCGAGAAAGACGGTAAATGGGTTGTTCAAGTCGAACTTCCAACAATCGGTCAAGGTGGCACCATGCTCCTTCAGACTCAAGCAGGTGACATCGTCAATGCAAGTGTGCAAGGAGCGACTGAAGAGCCAATTGAAGCAGGCTACTTCCGTGTTCACTTTAAAACTCTACCATCTGATAATCTATCTAGCTTAGGTTTATGGACATGGGATGATGTCGAAAAACCATCGTCAGATGTTGGTGCTTGGCCAACAGGTGCAACCAATTTCAGCACGGCTAAACAGGATGACTATGGCTATTATCTGGACATCAAGATGAAAGATGAAACAGCCAGCAAGATTAGTCTGTTGATTAATAACACTTCTGGTGAGAACATCACAGGTGACAAGGCCATTGAACGGATTAGCACCAAGATGAATGAAGCTTGGTTTGATGAAAACTACCAACTCAGCCTCTATCAACCGCTTAAAGAAGGCTACATCCGTATCAATTACTTCCGTACCGATGGCAATTATGACCAAAAAGGTCTCTGGATTTGGGGTGATGTGACTGATGTTACCTTGGGTGACTGGCCAAATGGTATTGATTTTGAAAACCAAGGCAAGTACGGTGCCTATATCGATGTTAAATTGACAGATTTACCAAGTTCCATTGGCTTCCTGCTATTGGATGAAAGCAAGTCAGGAGATGATGTGAAGATTCAGCAGAAAGATTATAGCTTTAAAGATTTGAAAAATCAGACACAAATCTTCCTCAAGGATGATGATGCGACTATTTACACCAACCCTTATTTTGTCAATAATGTCCGTGTAACAGGTGTTTCTCATGTTAGCCTAACAGCTCTAGAAGCAGCCTTTACAACGCTGGAAGGTGCTGATAAGGATAGCATCTTGGAGAAATTGTCTGTAACAGATAAAAATGGTCAGACAGTTGCTGTGACGGACCTTGTCTTGGATCTTACTAGCAACAAGGTGCGGGTCCTCGGGGATTTCAACCAAGAAAATGCGGGCTATACCCTCAAATATGGCAATGATAGCTTCACAACAACTATGAGCTGGCAATTGAAGGATGAGCTCTATGCTTATGATGGGGAGCTTGGTGCGCGTGTGCGTCAGGCTGGTAGTGTCGTTGATATGACTCTCTGGTCTCCAAGCGCAGACAGTGTAGCAATTGTTCTTTATGATAAGGATGACCAGTCTAAGGTGGTCGGTAAATTGGCCATGACCAAGGGCGATAAGGGACAATGGGACCTTGAATTGAATGGTCAATCAGGTCTTGGTATCGCGGACTATCGTGGTTACTACTACCATTATGAAATCACTCGTGGGGATCAATCTGTTCTTGTTTTAGATCCATATGCTAAGTCTTTAGCGGAGTGGAATAGTGATTTGGCAGATACAGATCCATCTTATCGGATTGCAAAAGCTGCGATTGTGGATCCATCAGAAGTTGGTCCAAGTGGTTTGGACTATGCCACAATTCCTAACTTCAATCAGCGTGAAGATGCGATTATCTATGAAGCACATGTTCGTGACTTCACATCAGACCCTGCTATTTCTGATGAATTGACAGCTCAGTTCGGTACCTTTGCGGCCTTTGCAGAGCGTCTCAGCTACCTTAAAGAACTGGGTGTGACCCATATTCAACTGCTCCCAGTTATGAGCTACTATTTTGTCAATGAATTGAAAAATGCAGAGCGTCTCAGTGAGTATGCATCAAGCAACAGTAACTATAACTGGGGTTATGATCCACAGAGCTACTTTGCCTTTACAGGTATGTATTCTACAGATCCGACCGATCCAATGAAACGCATCGAGGAATTCAAAAACCTAGTCAATGAAATCCACAAACAAGGCATGGGTGTGATTTTGGATGTGGTCTATAACCACACTTCTAAGACCTTCTTGTTTGAAGATTTAGAGCCAAACTATTATCACTTCATGGAGGCAGATGGTACGGCTAAATCAAGCTTTGGTGGTGGTCGTCTGGGAACCACTCACTACATGAGCCGTCGTGTCTTAGTTGATTCCATCAAGTATCTTGTGGATGAGTTTAAGGTAGATGGTTTCCGTTTCGATATGATGGGGGATCATGATGCCGAAGCAATTGAGCTGGCCTTTACTGAGGCTCAAAAACTCAATCCAAACATTATTATGCTTGGTGAAGGATGGAGAACCTTTACAGGTGATGCCAATCAGCCTGTTCAGCCAGCGGACCAAGACTGGATGAGTTCAACAGATACGGTTGCGGTATTCTCAGATGACATTCGTAATACACTTAAATCTGGTTATCCAAACGAAGGTCAGCCAGCCTTTATCACAGGTGGTGCTAAGAGTGTAGAATCTGTCTTTAATAACATCAAGGCACAACCAGGCAACTTCTTGGCAGATGATCCAGGCGATGTGATCCAGTATATTGCTGCGCATGATAACTTGACCCTCTTTGATATTATCGCTCAGTCCATCAAGAAGGATCCGTCAGTTGCTGAAAACTATACTGAAATTCACCAACGTCAACGCTTGGGTAATTTGCTAGTCTTGACTGCTCAAGGGACACCGTTTATTCATTCTGGTCAGGAGTATGGACGGACCAAACAGTTCCGCCATCCTGATTACAAGAACCCAGTTACAGAGGACAAGGTACCAAACAAGGCGCATTTGTTGACAAATGCTGATGGTACACCATTTGATTACCCATACTACATTCATGACTCTTACGATTCATCTGATGCGGTCAACAAGTTTGACTGGACCAAAGCGACAGATGAGGCGCTCTATCCAGAGAATACCCGTACTCAGGCCTTTACAAAAGGATTGATTGCCTTGCGCAAATCAACAGATGCCTTCCGTTTGGGAACAAAAGAAGAAGTTGAACAGAAGGTTAGCTTGATTTCAATTCCAGGTCAAAATGGTATTGCAAAAAATGATGTGGTCATTGCCTATCAAACCATTGCAAGCAATGGGGACCGCTATGCTGTCTTTGTTAACGCAGACAGTAAGGAGCGCAGTTTTGTTCTTTCTGATAGTTACAAAGAATTGCTGAAGGGTCAAGTGCTGGTCGATGGTAAGCGGGCTGGAATAGCAGAGCTGACTGATTTGGTAGGTGTGACATTGACAGATGATGCAGTTGTACTTGCGCCATTGACTGCAACGGTGATTCGCTTGCCTTACATCACTACGGCAGTTCCAGATACAGCGCCTACTGCTGAAGAAAAACCAAGTCTAGACTTTACTACCAAGGAACGTACAGAAGAAAAAATTCTTCCTATCGTAGAGGAAATTCGCTATGATGCAAGTCTCTCTACCGATCAATCTTATGTCCTTCAAGAAGGCAAAACTGGTAAGAAAGTTCTGGTTTATCAGGATGTCTTGATTGATGGTAAGGTAGTTGCTACTAATTTGTTATCAGAAACAGTTGTTGATAGCGAAACACGTATTGTTGTGAAAGGCAGTATGGAGGCTAAGAAAGAGGCTGAAAAACCGAGTCTTTCTACTACTGCTCAAGCATCTGGACAAGCGACAAGTGCTGCAAGCAAGGTGAGTCTGCCGATTACGGGTGACCGACAAAGCGATTTGGCACTTCTAGGTCTCGGACTTGCTGGACTTGGATTGACAGTTGCTGCGCAAGGAAGAAATAAAAAATCGGAAGAATAATAATATTTGGCTCTCCAGTGGAGCACTACTCAAAACCTTGTGAATCTTTTATAAATACAAGGATTGAGAGTATCACTTCCCTCTAGAAGAGGTTGGTTTTAAACCAACCTCTTCTTTTATGTTTTTTGGGGTTCTTCTAATTTTTTAGGTAAAATAACGTCTATTTATTGATTAATTAGAAGAAATGAGCTGGTGAACGATAGGGAGGAATTCTGATTAAATCAGCCATTAAAGTTCGGAAATAGTCCAATAGTGAACACAAGCCTGTGCTTTATTTGGTCTTTTTGTTTCCGCTTACATAACTTATAATAAAACCATAAAAATCATTTCAAAAAAGGAGAATGAAAAATGGATTTCCTTCAAACCCCATTAAACTGGTTCTCACAGAATATCCTGCAGAATCCAGCCTTCTTCGTAGGTCTTTTAGTCTTGGTGGGCTATGCCCTTCTAAAGAAAAAACCTCATGATGTTTTTGCAGGGTTTATCAAAGCGACAGTCGGCTATATGATTTTGAACGTAGCAGCCGGTGGTTTGGTAACAACCTTCCGTCCGATTTTGGCGGCTTTGAACTATAAGTTCCAAATTGATGCGGCAGTTATTGACCCTTACTTCGGTCTTGCAGCAGCAAATGGGAAAATTGCTGAGGAGTTCCCTGATTTCGTATCAGCAGCTACCACAGCACTCTTGATTGGTTTCGGTGTCAACATCCTCTTGGTGGCACTACGTAAGGTTACCAAAGTACGTACTCTGTTCATCACTGGACACATCATGGTACAACAAGCAGCAACAGTCTCATTGATGGTACTCTTCCTCATCCCAGCTCTTCGTAACCAATTCGGTACAGCAGCGATCGGTATCATCTGTGGTATTTACTGGGCAGTCAGCTCAAACATGACAGTTGAAGCAACGCAACGATTAACAGGCGGCGGTGGATTTGCTATCGGTCACCAACAACAATTCGCTATCTGGTTTGTCGATAAGATCGCACCAAAACTTGGTAAAAAAGAAGAAAACTTGGACAACTTGAAGCTACCTAGCTTCCTCAACATCTTCCACGATACAGTTGTTGCTTCAGCAACCTTGATGCTTGTGTTCTTCGGTTTGATTTTGTTCATCTTGGGTCCAGAAATCATGGCAAATCCAGAAGTTATCACTTCAGGTGCTCCATACAACCCAGCTAAACAAGCCTTCTTTATGTATGTGATTCAAACAGCCTTCACCTTCTCAGTATATCTTTTCATTTTGATGCAAGGTGTCCGCATGTTCGTAGCAGAATTGACAAATGCCTTCCAAGGTATCTCAAGCAAATTGCTTCCAGGTTCATTCCCAGCGGTGGACGTTGCAGCTTCTTACGGCTTCGGTTCCTCTAACGCAGTTCTTTCAGGTTTTGCTTTCGGTTTAATCGGTCAGTTGATTACAATCGTTCTCTTGATTGTCTTCAAGAGTCCAATCCTCATCATCACTGGTTTCGTACCTGTATTCTTTGATAACGCAGCAATCGCAGTGTACGCTGACAAACGTGGTGGTTGGAAAGCCGCAGCTATCCTTTCCTTCATCTCAGGTGTCCTTCAAGTTGCTCTTGGTGCAGTCTGCGTTGGCTTGCTTGAATTAAGTGGTGGTTACCACGGAAACATTGACTTTGAAGTGCCATGGTTACCATTTGGACTTGCATTTAAGTACCTCGGTATTGCTGGTTATGTTCTTGTCTGCCTCTTCTTATTGGCTATTCCGCAACTTCAATTTGCGAAAGCAAAAGATAAGGAAGCATACTATCGTGGCGAGGCACAAGCAGAATAGTATCCTTGGTCTGTAAAATCAGAACATAATGTATTAAAAATAAAATAGGAGTGAAATTATGGTTAAAGTTTTAACAGCCTGCGGAAATGGCATGGGCTCATCTATGGTCATCAAGATGAAGGTAGAAAATGCCCTTCGTCAACTCGGCGTAACAGATTTTCAATCAGCTTCCTGCTCAGTTGGTGAAGCAAAAGGTTTGGCGGCAGGATATGATATTGTCGTAGCCTCTAACCACTTGATTTCTGAGTTGGAAGGTCGCACGAAAGGTCACTTGGTTGGTCTTGACAACCTCATGGACGACAACGAAATCAAAACAAAATTACAAGCAGTGCTATAAATAGCCGTTAGGGGTAGGGAGTTTCCCTCCCCCTTTCATATAGCGTGTAGAAGGGAAAAACTATGAATTTACAAAAATCATTTACAGAAAATAATTCCATTCGCTTGGGATTGACAGCGGAAACCTGGCAGGAGGCTGTTCACAAGGCTGTTGAACCGCTGATTGACAGCGGTGCTGCGACAGAAGAATACTATGATGCCATCATTGCCTCGACAGAAGAATATGGTCCCTACTATGTGCTCATGCCTGGTATGGCTATGCCTCACGCCCAAGCAGGTGTTGGCGTCTTGAAGGATTCCTTTGCTTTGATTACCTTGACAAAACCAGTCGTCTTCTCAGATGGGAAAGAAGTGTCTGTTCTGCTCACTCTTGCAGCTACCGATCCAAAGATTCATACATCTGTAGCTATTCCACAAATTATTGCCCTCTTTGAATTGGAAAATTCCATTGAGCGTTTGATTGCTTGTCAAACTCCTGAGGAAGTCTTGGCAATGGTGGAAGAGTCCAAAAACAGTCCTTACCTAGAAGGTTTAGATTTAGAAAGTTAGGAGAAAAAACATGAAACATATTCCAAATTTACAAGTTGCCCTTGACCATTCAGACTTGCAGGGAGCGATTAAAGCAGTTGTCTCCGTTGGTCATGAAGTGGATGTTATCGAGGCAGGTACCGTTTGTTTGCTTCAAGTTGGTAGCGAATTGGTAGAAGTGCTTCGTAGCCTCTTCCCAGACAAAATTATCGTTGCAGATACCAAGTGTGCGGATGCGGGTGGTACGGTTGCTAAAAACAATGCCGTTCGTGGTGCGGACTGGATGACTTGTATCTGTTCTGCAACTATTCCAACTATGGAAGCTGCTTTGAAGGCCATCAAGGAAGTGCGTGGTGACAAGGGTGAAATCCAAATCGAACTCTATGGTGACTGGACTTATGAACAGGCTCAACTCTGGTTGGATGCTGGCATTTCCCAAGCGATTTACCACCAATCACGCGACGCCCTCCTTGCTGGCGAAACTTGGGGCGAAAAAGACCTCAATAAAGTGAAAAAATTGGTTGACATGGGCTTCCGTGTTTCTGTAACTGGTGGTTTGGACGTTGATACCCTTAAACTCTTTGAGGGAGTAGATGTCTTCACCTTTATCGCAGGTCGCGGTATTACAGAAGCGGCGGATCCAGCAGCTGCGGCGCGTGAATTTAAAGACGAAATCCGTCGTATCTGGGGGTAAGGCCTATGGCACGACCAATCGGAATATATGAAAAGGCAACGCCCAAACACTTCACATGGAAGGAACGCTTGGAGTTTGCCAAAGAATTAGGTTTCGACTTTGTGGAAATGTCGGTGGATGAGAGCGATGCACGTTTGGCTCGTTTGGAGTGGACCAAGGAAGAGCGTTTAGAGCTGGTCAAAGCCATCTATGAAACAGGTGTCCGCATTCCGACTATTTGCTTCTCTGGTCACCGTCGCTACCCGCTTGGCTCCAATGATCCTGTTCTTGAAGCCAAGTCCTTAGAAACCATGAAACAGTGTATCCAACTGGCTCAGGACCTTGGTGTCCGTGTCATCCAGTTGGCTGGCTATGACGTCTACTATGAGGAAAAATCACCTGAAACCAGAGAGCGTTTCATCAAGAATCTTCGTAAGGCTTGTGACTGGGCTGAGCAGGCTCAGGTCATGTTGGCTATTGAGATTATGGATGATCCATTTATCAACTCCATTGAAAAATACCTAGCTGTTGAGAAAGAAATCGACTCGCCTTATCTCTTTGTCTATCCAGATACTGGAAACGTGTCTGCTTGGCACAATGACATTTACAGCGAATTTTATCTGGGACACCGTTCCATCGCAGCTCTTCACCTCAAAGATACCTATGCGGTAACCGAGAACTCCAAAGGTCAATTCCGTGATGTCCCATTCGGTCAGGGCTGTGTGGACTGGGAGCATATGTTTGCAGTATTGAAAAAGACCAATTACCAAGGTCCATTCTTGATTGAGATGTGGTCAGAAAATTGCGAAACGGTTGAGGAAACACGTGCTGCTATCAAGGAAGCACAAGATTTCCTCTATCCATTGATTGAGAAAGCGGGGTTGAACTAATGCCAAAAGATTTACAGGAAATGCGTCAACGGGTCTATGAAGCTAATGTCGCCCTGCCTGCTCATGGGCTTGTCAAGTTTACCTGGGGCAACGTATCAGAAGTCTGCCGAGAACTTGGTCGCATCGTCATCAAGCCCTCTGGTGTGGACTATGAAAAATTGTCCCCAGAAAACATGGTGGTGACCGACTTGGACGGAAATGTAGTGGAAGGAGATCTGAATCCTTCGTCTGATTTGGCGACCCATGTTGCCCTCTACAAGGCTTGGCCAAATGTCCATGCTGTTGTACATACCCATTCGACAGAAGCAGTTGGTTGGGCTCAGGCTGGACGTGACATTCCATTTTATGGGACAACTCATGCGGACTATTTCTACGGTCCGGTACCATGTGCCCGTTCCTTGACGGCTGAGGAAGTAAACTCGGCCTATGAAAAAGAAACCGGTGCAGTTATCATCGAGGAATTCGAGCGTCGTGGTATCGACCCAGTCGCTGTTCCAGGAATTGTTGTCCGCAATCATGGACCATTTACCTGGGGCAAGGATCCTGCTCAGGCAGTTTACCATAGCGTTGTCCTTGAGGAAGTGGCTCGGATGAACCGCTACACCGAACAAATCAATCCACGGGTGGAGCCAGCGCCAAGCTATATCATGGACAAGCATTACCTCCGTAAACATGGTCCTAATGCCTACTATGGACAAAAGGGTGACGAACATTAAGTTCTTGTGTGAAAAAAACAGTAGGGAAAAGTAGCAGACTCCCCAAAAAGGAGAACTGCTTTTTCCCTTTTGATGAGGAGAAAGATGAGAAAATTTTTACAGGATAGTCTGACAGAAACAGCCTACTATTTAGAATTGATTTTATCTGCCATACTTGGTTTAGCCCTTTTAGCCTTGTCAACGCTTCTTTTTGCAGACCTACTCAGCTCATTGGCTGGTGATATCCAAGCGGATACGTTTATTCAAAATTTTCTGAGTCGTGCAATGACCTTGGCGGTCGGAGTCGAATTTATCAAAATGCTTTGCAAACAGTCACCTAGCACCGTGATTGAGGTACTCCTGGTTGCCATTGCTCGCCAACTGATTGTAGAGCATGGTTCTAGTAGTGATTACTTGATTGGAATTATTTCGGTCGCCATCCTATTTGCAGTGCGAAAATACCTCTTCACTCAGTTTGATGATTCCAATAATATTATCATGCGTGCCAGCCAGAAAGTAAAAGTGGCTAATATCATCGCACGAGTAAAAATTCCAAGTGAAGGTAGCGAGACTTTGAGAGATTTTGTGACACGAAAACTCAATGAAGAGGAGAAAACCATTGCTATTGGTGCTTGTGTATATTTGAAAAATGTTGCCCTTCGGATAGATAACATGCACGGAGAATTGATTACCCGAGTAGAAATTATTAAAAGCATCTATTAATTCTAACTAAAGATATTTATGCAATATAAAACAAGTAATAATCAGATGAATTTTAATAATTATTAGAATATCTAAGGTAATTATGTTAAGATAGTAACGGGACGGGGGAAAGAGGAGGAGAATCTTGTTATTAGATAAGAGTAGTTGCGCTCTACTGAGGTACCTGATTGGTCTGCAGGAACCAGAGACAATCATGGCTATTTCCAAGGGCTTGCAACAATCACGTCGAAAAATCTATTACCATCTAGAAAAAATCAATGATGCCTTACCAACAACTGTAGAGAGTATTGAAAGCTTACCTCGCATCGGTATTCGACTTACCGAAGCGCAAAAACTAGCCTGTCGAGATCTTCTCGATTCTATTGATTCGTACACCTACGTCATGAGCATGCCTGAGCGCATTCAGCTGATGTTGGTATATATCTGTATCACACCAGAAAGAGTGACCATTGAACGGCTAATGGAGTTGACAGAAGTCTCTCGTAATACGGTCTTAAATGATTTGAATGAAATTCGAACCCAGTTGGCTCAAGAACAATACAAGATGACCCTCTATGTATCTAAGAGTCAGGGCTATAGTCTGGTTTGTCACCCTTTAAATAAAATCCAATATGTCCACTCGCTTCTCTATACCATCTTCTTGGACGCCAATAAAGGTTTTTTGCAGGTTCTAGAAGATAAGTTGTTTGAGTTGGTAGGGTGTCAGTTGCTCTTCTCCGAAGAAATGGCACAATTTTTACAGGGACAAGTATCGCAGTTAGAAAAGAAACTGGGCAAGAAGATCAATCGCTACGAAATCGAGTTTATGCTCAAAGTATTGCCTTTCTTGCTCCTTAGCTATCGCAATATGGAGCTGGATGACTTGGAAGAACGAGCCATTCTCAAAGAATTTGAACAAGTTCGAGAGCGTATAGAGTACCGAGTTGCTCAGGAATTGAAAGATGCCTTGTTGCAAACCTTTGATTTGAAATTGGATGAAATAGAAATCTCCCTGATTGCCATTTTACTTCTATCCTATCGAAAGGATAGCGATGTTCATGTATTCAGCCAAGATTTCATTGACTTGAAGCGTGTGGTAGAGCGATTTATTCATCATTTTGAGATACATTCACCATTTGAATTGGAAAATCCAGATGAATTAGCCAAACATCTCTTGGCGCATTGCAAGGCTCTGTTGTTCAGAAAAACCTACGGCATCCTATCTAAAAATCCAATGGTCCAACAAATCCAAGATAAATACGGCACCCTGTTTGCTATGACACGGGTTTCTGGAAAGATTTTGGAGGAGGAGTGGCAGATTGAGTTATCCGATGGAGATATTGCCTATTTGACGATTCATCTAGGAGGTGCTATTCGACGTAGTGGGACGCGCAAGGCACAGACACAGATTGTCTATTTAATCTGTGATGAAGGGGTGTCAGTCCAACGCTTACTTTATAAACAATGTCAGCATCACTTGCCAGATAAGAAGATTGGCGCCGTCTTTACCACTGAACAATTCAAGAGTGTCGAAGACTTACTAGAGGTTGATTTCTTGATTACAACCAGCGATGGGTTGGAAACGGATTTCCCTTTGGTGCAGGTTCACCCCATTTTAGATTTTGATGATGTGCTAAACATGACTCATTTTGCAAAATATCGTAGTTTGGCAGATGAAAAACAAGTTTTTGCAGTAGAACTAGACAAGCTTTTGTCGGGATATATCACAGACGGAAGGACCGCTCGAGAACTCAAACAACGGCTACAAAAACTGATTACCAATGAATTATTAACCAATTTATCCAGTCAAGATATTGAAACAGATCTGTATTAGGGTAAAGTCCAAGTGTGAACACAAGCCTGTGTTTTATTTGGTCTTTTTTTTGTTGCCTTTGGAGCATATACTAGAAGCATAGAAACGTACCTTATAGGAGGAATGGAAAATGGCTAAAGTTCAAGATATTACAAGAGAATCCTGGATTCTTTCAACCTTCCCAGAATGGGGAACTTGGCTCAATGAAGAAATTGAAGAAGAAGTAGTGCCAGAAGGCAACTTTGCTATGTGGTGGCTTGGAAACTGCGGTGTCTGGATTAAAACACCAGGTGGTGCGAACGTGGTCATGGACCTCTGGTCATCACGTGGAAAATCCACTAAAAAAGTGAAAGATATGGTTTGGGGACACCAGATGGCTAACATGGCAGGTGTGCGCAAATTGCAACCAAACTTGCGTGTTCAGCCAATGGTTATCGACCCATTTGCCATCAATGAATTGGACTACTACCTAGTATCGCACGTCCACAGTGACCACATGGACATCAGCACAGCCGCTGCCATCATCAACAATCCAAAGTTGGACCACGTCAAATTTGTCGGGCCAGTTGAAAGTGGCGACATCTGGGAAAAATGGGGTGTGCCTGCTGACCGTATTATCCGCATCGCACCAGGTGATAGCTTTGAATTCAAAGACATCAAGGTTCACGCTGTAGAATCCTTCGACCGTACTTGCTTGGTGACACTTCCCATCGAAGGTTATGACGAAAATGGTGGTAAATTAGCAGGACTTCCTGTGACAGATGAACTCATGGCTCGCAAGGCAGTCAACTATGTCTTTGAAACACCTGGCGGAACCATCTACCACGGTGCAGACTCCCACTTCTCAAACTACTTTGCAAAACACGGTCGCGACTTCAACATCGACGTTGCTATCAACAACTACGGTGACAACCCAATCGGTATCCAAGACAAGATGACCTCAATCGACCTTCTCCGTATGGCAGAAAACTTGCGTGCTAAGGTAATCATCCCTGTTCACTATGACATCTGGTCTAACTTCATGGCGTCAACAGATGAAATCTTGCAGCTCTGGAAAATGCGTAAGGAACGCTTGCAATATGATTTCCATCCATTCATCTGGGAAGTTGGCGGCAAGTATACTTATCCGATGGACAAGGACCGTATTGAATATCACCACCCACGTGGCTTTGATGATTGCTTCTTAGAAGACTCAAATATTCAATTTAAGGCTTTGTTATAAGATTGAGAACTCTCTTGCTCCATAGAGACGAGGAGAGGTACTATAAACTCTGATAAAGTATGAAATGTGCGAATTACTACTGTTCACTCCAAGGGCGGGACGAAAGTCCTGCCTCTTTTCTACGGACAATTTATTTCTCGCTTCATTTCAAACAGACATAGAAAACGCTTTATGGTATAATAAATTCATGACTTTAAAAAAGGAGAAAAACATGTCAAATCTTTCAGTCAATGCGATTCGTTTCCTTGGTATTGATGCCATCGAAAAATCAAAATCAGGTCACCCAGGTGTCGTCATGGGTGCGGCTCCAATGGCCTACAGCCTTTTTACTAAAGAACTTCGTATCAACCCAGCTCAGCCAAACTGGGTGAACCGTGATCGCTTTATCTTATCAGCAGGTCATGGGTCAATGCTCCTTTATGGATTACTTCACCTTTCAGGTTTTGAAGAAGTGAGCATGGACGAAATCAAGAACTTCCGCCAGTGGGGTTCAAAAACACCAGGTCACCCAGAATTTGGTCACACAGCAGGTGTAGATGCAACAACAGGTCCTCTTGGACAAGGTATCTCAACTGCGACAGGTTTTGCGCAAGCAGAGCGTTTCCTTGCAGCTAAGTACAACCGTGATGGTTTCCCAATCTTTGACCACTATACTTACGTAATCTGTGGTGATGGCGACTTGATGGAAGGTGTTTCTGCAGAAGCGGCTTCTTACGCAGGTCTTCAAAAATTAGAAAAACTTATCGTTCTCTACGACTCAAATGACATCAACTTGGATGGCGAAACAAAAGACTCCTTCACAGAAGATGTACGTGCCCGTTACAATGCTTATGGCTGGCATACAGACCTCGTAACAGACGGTACAGATGTAGATGCCATCTTTGCTGCTATTGAAAAGGCAAAAGCAGCTGGTAAGCCATCTCTTATCGAAATCAAGACTGTTATCGGTCATGGTTCACCAAACAAACAAGGTACAAATGCCGTTCACGGTGCTCCACTTGGTGCAGAAGAAACAGAAGCAACTCGTAAGGCGCTTGATTGGAACTATGGTCCATTTGAAATTCCAGCTGAAGTCTATGCGGACTTCAAAGCTAATGTAGCAGACCGCGGTGCAGCAGCCTACGATGCTTGGGTGAAATTAGTTGAAGACTACAAAGTAGCTCATCCAGAATTAGCAGCTGAAGTAACAGCTATCTTGGAAGGTCGTGACGTAGTTGAAATCAAGCCAGAAGACTTCCCAGTTTACGAAAATGGCTTCTCACAAGCAACTCGTAACTCATCACAAGATGCCCTCAACGCAGCGGCTAAAGTTTTGCCAACCTTCCTTGGAGGTTCAGCTGACTTGGCTCACTCAAACATGACCTATATCAAGGAAGATGGTTTGCAAGATTCAGTAAATCCACTCAACCGCAATATCCAGTTTGGTGTGCGTGAATTTGCTATGGGTACTATCTTGAACGGTATGGCAGCCCACGGTGGACTTCGTGTCTATGGTGGTACCTTCTTCGTCTTCTCAGACTATGTGAAAGCAGCGGTTCGTTTGTCAGCTCTTCAAGGACTTCCAGTGACTTATGTCTTCACTCATGACTCAATCGCAGTCGGTGAAGATGGTCCAACTCACGAGCCGATTGAGCACTTGGCAGGACTTCGTGCTATGCCAAACCTCAATGTCTTCCGTCCAGCAGATGCGCGTGAAACACAGGCAGCTTGGTACTTGTCATTGACCAGCAAGTCTACACCATCAGCCCTTGTTCTCACTCGTCAAAACTTGACAGTTGAGGAAGGAACCGACTTTAACAAGGTTGCCAAAGGTGCCTATGTGGTTTACGAAGCAGAAGGCTTTGATACTATCCTTCTAGCATCTGGTTCAGAGGTTAACTTGGCTGTTAAAGCTGCCAAAGAACTAGAAGCAGCAGGCACTAAGGTTCGTGTGGTTTCTGTGCCATCAACTGAACTCTTCGATGCACAAGACGCTGCCTACAAGGAAGAAATCCTTCCAAATGCCATCCGTCGTCGCTTGGCAATTGAAATGGGTGCAACTCAAGGTTGGTACAAGTATGTGGGCCTTGACGGTAAAGTTCTCGGTATTGACACATTTGGTGCATCAGCTCCAGCCCAAACAGTTATTGACAACTATGGCTTCACAGTAGAAAATGTTGTGAAATTAGTTGGCGAATTGTAATAGAAAATATCAGAGACAGCCTTTCGAGGCTGTTTTTGATATTTTTTTAAAAATTTTCTTGACAATATCGACAATAAACGATATATTAATATCTGTGAATATCAATATTGCTCCCCCTACCTTCTCGACTGAGGAGGTATTTTTATATTTTTAAGGTGATAGAAGGGCAGCATTTTGAAAGAAATGTGTGACAAGGAAGAAGTAGTGTTAGATTAATTTTGATAGTAGAGAATAAAGAAGTGATTTTGAACTGTTATCAGGGCTGTGCTATAATAGATTTATGAACTATACACATGAAGAAAAAGAGTATTTTATGACTCAAGCATTGCAGGAAGCTAGAAAATCGCTAGAAAAGGATGAAATTCCAATTGGTTGTGTGATTGTCAAGGATGGCCAGATTATTGGCAGAGGGCATAATGCGCGTGAGGAACTCAATCAGGCAATCATGCACGCTGAGGTTATGGCAATCCAAGAGGCTAACAATGTTGAGGGGAATTGGCGCTTGCTTGATTCGACCCTTTTTGTGACGATTGAACCTTGTGTGATGTGTAGCGGAGCCATTGGCCTAGCACGCATTCCGCAGGTTATCTATGGAGCAACCAACAAAAAGTTTGGAGCTGCAGGGAGTCTCTATGACATTCTGACAGATGAGCGGCTCAACCACCGTGTCAAGGTAGAAACAGGTATTTTAGAAGCGGAATGTGCCAATATCATGCAAGATTTTTTTAGACAACGCAGAGAAAGTCAGAAGGCTGCTAAGCTTATCATGAAAGCCCAAGAGGACCATGCAGACAATCCATCTTGTTAGGTCCCCACTTGCACTCTGGTCAAATTGTGTTATAATAATAAGCGGAGCAACATTCGTGCGTGAAGCGGGTCAGGGGAGGAATCCAGCAGCCCTAAGCGAGGTCGAGTGTGTGCTCTTTTTGCGTATAATCTAAAACTCCTTTGAAATCAGGCTTTCAGAGGGTTTTTCTTATCTTATTTTTAGAAATGAGGGGCAAGATAGGGGTGGCTTAAGAAAACTTTTTGGATGCTCTGCTATTCTACTGAGGAATAAGGAGGAAAGCCTATGTTTTTATTTGCCTTTCCAGGTATGGGAAAAACGACACTTGCTAAGAAATATACAGATGTTGTGGACTTAGAAATGTCCGACATTAAGTACGATAATAGCAGTGTTCGTCATTTAACGAAAGAGGAGCGAAAATCCACCAAACGTCCACTGAAGGATAGACGCTATAAAACAATCTATGTCAATAAGGCCTACACTCTTCATAGACAAGGAAAGACAGTCCTAGTAGCGCTGAATTTTCTGATGAGAATGTTGCTG
This sequence comes from Streptococcus sp. 2018110, assembly GCF_019754115.1. Taxonomy (NCBI): domain Bacteria; kingdom Bacillati; phylum Bacillota; class Bacilli; order Lactobacillales; family Streptococcaceae; genus Streptococcus; species Streptococcus sp. 2018110. The sequence continues at coordinate 47,784 of NZ_JAIJZO010000003.1, forward strand.
GCCATGTCTATACGCGGTGGTGTACCATTTCATATCTATATTCCCCACCCTTCTCTCAAAGAAGAATACCGCCAACGTTACATTTCAAGAGGCAACAACGACCGGTTCATCTTTGAAGTCATGTTCATTTGGTATCCTGCCCTCATTCCGCTTTACCTACTATCTAAGATTTTCCCGAAATGGATTACAGTAACCCAGTCGGGAGAGACTTTGGAGGATTATTACAAACGCGAAAATTTCGTTAGATTTTCACAAAAATTAAGATTTATACAACATATTTCATGAAAATAAATGAAAATTGATAAATTTCTTGAAAAAAATATGATAAAGCGTTATCATATTATGGTACATAAATGGAGGAAAAACATGACACATATTACATTTGATTATTCAAAAGTTTTGGGCCAATTCGTTGGAGCTCAAGAAGTAGAATACATGCAACCACAAGTTACCCTTGCAGACCAAATGCTCCGTCAAGGAACAGGTCCTGGTAACGACTTTATTGGCTGGTTGGATTTGCCAGAAAACTACGACAAAGAAGAGTTTGCTCGTATCAAGGAAGCTGCAGCTAAAATCCAAAATGAAAGTGAAGTTTTGGTAGTTATCGGTATCGGTGGTTCTTACCTTGGTGCTAAAGCAGCTATTGATTTCTTGAGCAATGCCTTTGTAAACTTGCAAACACGTGAAGAGCGCAAAGCTCCACAAATCCTTTACGCTGGAAACTCTATCTCATCAAGCTACCTTGCAGACCTGGTAGACTACGTGGCAGACAAGGATTTCTCAGTTAACGTGATTTCTAAATCAGGTACAACAACTGAGCCTGCCATTGCTTTCCGCGTCTTCAAAGAATTGCTTGTGAAGAAATACGGTCAAGAAGAAGCTAACAAGCGTATCTATGCTACAACTGACAAGGCAAAAGGTGCTGTTAAGGTTGAAGCGGACGCAAATGGTTGGGAAACCTTTGTTGTTCCAGATGATGTCGGCGGCCGTTTCTCAGTCCTGACAGCAGTTGGTCTTTTGCCAATCGCGGCAGCTGGTGCAGACATTGATGCCCTTATGGAAGGTGCAAACGCAGCCCGCACGACCTATACATCTGATAAAATTGCTGAAAATGAAGCATACCAATATGCTGCTGTTCGCAACATCCTTTACAGAAAAGGCTATGTAACAGAAATCTTGGCTAACTACGAGCCATCACTGCAATACTTCAGCGAGTGGTGGAAACAATTGGCAGGTGAGTCAGAAGGTAAGGACCAAAAAGGTATCAACCCAACATCTGCTAACTTCTCAACAGACTTGCACTCTCTTGGACAATTCATCCAAGAAGGAAACCGCAACATCTTTGAGACAGTGGTACGTGTTGACAAACCAAGAAAAAATATCTTGATTCCTGAAATGGCAGAGGACCTTGATGGCCTTGGCTACTTGCAAGGTAAGGACGTTGACTTTGTAAACAAAAAAGCAACGGACGGCGTACTTCTTGCTCACACAGATGGTGGCGTACCAAACATGTTTGTGACCCTTCCACAACAAGATGAGTTCACACTTGGTTATACCTTCTACTTCTTCGAGTTGGCGATTGCTATCTCTGGTTACCTCAATGCGATCAACCCATTTGACCAACCAGGTGTAGAAGCCTACAAGAAAAATATGTTCGCTCTTCTTGGTAAGCCAGGATTTGAAGAACTCGGTGCAGAATTGAACGCACGTTTGTAAGAAAACCAAACTGATCGGAAACGGTCAGTTTTTCTTTGATTATTAAATATGGTAGAATAGAGTCTATGAAAAGAGAGTTTTTTGTAGTTGGAGATGTTCATGGAAAGTTTGAACTGCTACTTGATATTTTGAAGAAATGGGATGAAGAGCGGCAACAGCTGATTTTTCTTGGGGATTTAATTGACCGTGGAGAAAATTCAAAGGCTTGTCTAGAGTTGGTTTGGCAATTAGTCCGAGAAAAAGGTGCTATCTGCCTGACTGGGAATCATGAACGAATGTTTTTGGCTTGGCTGCGTGACCCCTTGGACCGCTACGACCACTATCGGAGAAACGGTGGAGATACGACCATCAATTCTTTACTGGGGCGTCCCTTGGATGCACCGGTAGATGGCCTGGTGGATGCCAATACAGTGATGGAACAATATGAGGACCTGATTGATTTTGTCAAATCTTGCCCCTATCATATGGAGACTGAGCGCTATATCTTCGTCCATGCAGGAGTTGATTTGACCTTACCAGATTGGCGTGAAACCAATAATCATGATAAGGTTTGGTTACGCACCCCTTTCCATGAGGCTGAAAATACCACAGGAAAAATAATTGTCTTTGGACATACACCTGTGTATAACCTCTTTCAAACTCAACTTCGCATTAGTCAAATCTGGACCAGTCCAGATGGGAAAATGGGAATTGACGGAGGAGCTGTTTACGGCGGAGTTCTTCATGGTCTAGTCTTAAATCAACAGGGATTGGTTAGAGATCATGCAGTGGGCTGTATGGAGTCGACCCAGTAGCTTACTGTAAAAATTTACAAAATTGCATGGTAATACATACTAGGGATATTAACAATTTTTAGGAGATGAATATGCTAATTTGTTCGGTATAAAATTTCTAGTCAATCTGGCAGATTACTATTGCAAGCTTATTAAGCTTTATCCGAGTGTTTAGTCAGGAATGGTATGAAATATCCCATCAAAACCTAGCGATTCTCATAATGATTCTGCATTTGAGAGGGTTACTGGTTTGTATATTCTAAAAAGATAAATTGTTTTCTAGATATACTTGACTTTCATACTTAAAAATAATATTATCTAGTAGTAATAAACAAAAGGAGTTTTATAATGAAAAAGAAATGGTTGCTGATTTTCTCAGCTCTTCTAACAGTTACTACTTTGGTGGCTTGCTCTAATAGTAAGGAAGAAACAACGTCAAAAAGCTCTTCAACGGAACAAACATCCACAACGAAATCCTCTACTAAAGAGTCTACATCTGAATCCTCGACTGTTACTTTAAAAGAGTCAACAGTGACTTATCTGGCAGATGCAGAAATTGATGCGATTCAGACTATCGGAGAATATAAAACATCATTGAACTCATTGATGGACTCTTATGTTGCTGACTTTGATGAGCTAATTGTTCAGTTACCAGAAGAAGCACAGACTACTTTAAAACCATATCGTGAGCAAATTGTAACGATGCTTGAACAACAAAAATCAGCACTGGATTCACAATTTGCGACATTAGGGGATGACTCGACAGTGATTCCAGAAGAAGCACGAGCTACTGTTTTGGATAGTTTAAAAACAGTTCGTGATCAACTAAAACAAACGATGACAACTGTGCATGAACAGGCACAAACATTATTAAATGAATAACAGGGAAAGATTTGGCTCCTGCTCAATGTTATTAGGTTAGCTAACTTAATAACATTGGGAACTGAGGGCCTCTTTTTCATTTTTTTGCATTTCTTCCCAAATTTTCAGAAAATTTTGATATAATAGAAAAAATATTATTTTTAGATTGGAAAATATTATGACTGCACAAAAAATGACTGCACAAGAAATCATTGCCTTTATTGGTAATGCTGTGAAGAAGACAACTGTTAAAGTAACTTTTGAAGGTGAATTGGCTGGGCCTGTTCCTGCTGAAGTGACAAAGCTTGGCAATGTCCTATTCGGTGACTGGAAGGATGTCGAGCCCCTTTTGGCAAACTTGACTGAAAATGAAGACTACGTGGTTGAGCAAGACGGCCGAAATTCAGCTGTGCCATTGCTTGACAAGCGGAATGTCAATGCCCGTATCGAGCCAGGTGCGATTATCCGTGACCAAGTGACCATTGGCGATAATGCCGTTATCATGATGGGGGCGGTGATTAACATCGGTGCGGAAATCGGCCCAGGTACCATGATTGACATGGGTGCTATCCTTGGTGGTCGTGCGACGGTTGGTAAAAACAGCCACATCGGTGCAGGTGCGGTTCTTGCAGGTGTTATCGAGCCAGCTTCTGCCGAGCCAGTGCGTGTTGGCGACAATGTCTTGGTTGGTGCCAATGCTGTTGTTATCGAGGGCGTGCAAATCGGTAGCGGCTCTGTTGTCGCGGCGGGTGCTATTGTGACCCAAGACGTCCCTGAAAACGTAGTAGTGGCAGGTGTGCCAGCTCGCATCATCAAGGAAATCGACGCTCAAACCCAACAAAAAACAGCCTTGGAAGAGGCTTTGCGGACACTCTAAGAGGTAGCTATGCTAGATTTAATCGCGACACGCCGGTCCCTCCACCAGATTCCAGAGCTGGGCATGGAGGAGTTCAAGACCCACGCCTTTCTTATGGAAACTATTGAGAACTTGCTGGAAGATTGCTCTTTTGCCCAAGTCCGTACATGGAAGACAGGTATCCTGGTCTATCTGACAGGTTCTGCTCCTGAAAAGACCATTGGCTGGCGGGCAGATATTGACGGCCTGCCTATCGTGGAAGAAACGGACCTGGACTTCAAGTCCCTCCACCCAGACCGAATGCACGCCTGCGGACATGATTTCCACATGACCATTGCCTTGGGGCTTTTGGAGAAAATGGCAGAGCAGCAACCGAGAAACAACCTTCTCTTCTTGTTCCAGCCTGCGGAGGAAAATCTAGCAGGTGGTATGCTCATGTATGAAGCGGGTGCTTTTGGGGATTGGTTGCCAGATGAATTTTATGGGCTCCATGTCCGGCCAGACCTCAAAGTTGGTCAAATGGCCACCAACCGTGCGACCCTCTTTGCTGGGACCTGTGAAGTCAAGATACGGTTTACAGGAAAGGGTGGCCACGCAGCATTTCCCCATACCGCCAATGACGCCTTGGTGGCGGCCAGCTACTTTGTGACCCAGGTGCAGTCGGTTGTGAGTCGAAATGTCGACCCAATCGAGGGAGCGGTGGTAACCTTCGGCTCCATGCACGCAGGCATGACCAACAATGTCATTGCTGAGACGGCCTTTTTGCACGGGACCATTCGGTCCTTGACTCAGAACATGAGCCTCTTGGTGCAAAAGCGAGTGCGGGAAGTAGCAGAGGGAATTGCCCTGTCCTTTGGAGTGGACTTGGAGATCGAGCTCAATCCAAGCGGCTATCTGCCTGTGGAGAACAATCCCCAGCTGGCTGATGAACTGATGACTTATTTTGAACAAGTCGACGGCGTGGAAATGATTGACTGCCCACCTGCTATGACGGGAGAGGACTTCGGCTACCTGCTCAACAAGGTTCCAGGTGTTATGTTCTGGTTGGGTGTGGATACGCCTTATCCCCTTCACAATCCTCGTCTCAGTCCCAAAGAGGAAGTGCTTCCCTTTGCTGTGGATAAGTTGAGCGATTTTTTGAAAATAAAAGCAAACTAGACTGGTTTTTCCAGTCTTTTTCTGAAAGAAAAGGAGTTTCTGTGGATAAAAAGAGCATTCGGCAAGATGTCTTGCAAAGTTTGAAAGACCTGACTAGTAGTCAGCGAGCCAGATGGAGCCAGCAGTTAACGGAACGCCTTCTTGCTTCGGAGGCCTATCAAGGCTCAAAGTCGCTTGGGACCTACCTTTCCATGCCCCATGAGTTTGATACTTCTTACATAATTGAACAGGCTCAAAAGGATGGCAAGCAGATTTTCATCCCTAAGACCTATTCACAAGGGCGTATGGATTTTGTAGAATATAATCCTGATGATTTGGTAAAATCCAGGTTTGGAGTTTGGGAATCTGGTACTTATTCACAACCTGTGGATAAGTCTGTGGTTAAGTTGATCCATGTTCCTGGTTTAGCTTGGAATCAAGCGGGTTTTCGAGTGGGTTATGGAGGCGGTTTTTATGATCGCTACCTAGCAGATTATCAAGGGGAGACGGTATCGACCTTGGCAGACTTTCAAGTCTATGATTTTGAACCAGATGTATTTGATATTCCAGTAAAGGAGTTGTTGATTTTTGAAGAACTTTTTTGATAAGCGCTATCCTGTGACCAATGCCTTGTTGGCAGTCACGGCTCTTGTTTTTCTTTTGATACAAATATTTCGATTTGGGCAGACCACTACAGCCTATACGATTTTTGAATTCGGTGGTATGTACGGTCAAGTGGTGAGGTATGATCCGACTCAGTTGTGGCGGTTGATTTCCCCTATCTTTGTCCACATTGGTTGGGAACATTTTATCTTTAACAGCATTACCTTGCTTGGTTTGGGTTATCAATTAGAAGGACTGTTTGGGTCACGGCGCTTCTTTCTCCTCTATCTCTTGTCTGGGATAATGGGGAACCTTTTTGTTCTCTTCTTTACACCAGATGTAGTTGGCGCAGGTGCGTCGACCTCGCTCTTTGGTCTATTTGCAGCCATGGCTCTTTTGAGAAAATTTAGTCGTAGCCCTTATCTACAGGTTCTCGGTCAACGTTATATGGTCCTTTTGGGATTGAACTTGGTCTTGGGACTTTTTAATCCAACCATTAGCATGGCAGGACATATTGGAGGAGCTATTGGAGGATGCTTGGTTGTGATTTTCCTTCCACCTCTTGTGGAAAAGAATCTCTTTACAGGAAAACAGATTTTTTTCAGTTTCATTGGCTATATGAGCTTGATTGTTTTTCTACTAGGGATATTCTATTTGATATAAGAAAAAAACTAGCGATTGCTAGTTTTTTATTGTTCTTCTTCAGCTTGGAATTGTTTAGCAAGATCGATGATGTAGTCTTTGACGTTATCTTTGACTTGTGGATGGGTCAATGCGTAATCAATTGATGTTTTCATGAAACCAAATTTATCTCCGACATCATAACGTTTGCCAGTAAATTCACGAGCGAAAACACGTTGCGTTTTGTTCAGAGTATCAATGGCATCTGTCAACTGGATCTCATTGCCGGCACCTGGTTCTTGATTTTCCAAGATATTGAAGATTTCAGGTGTTAACAAGTATCGACCGATGATGGCAAGGTCAGATGGTGCATCTTCTGGTTTTGGTTTTTCCACAAAGGTTTCAACACTGTAAAGACCGTTGACTCCTTCGCCGTGAGGTGCAATCACACCGTAAGATGAAACTTCTTCGTGTGGAACTGGCATCACTGCGATTGTAGAAGCATGTGTTGCTTCGTAGTCCTCGATCAATTGTTTGGTTATTGGGGTGACTGTAGGATCGGTAATGTCCATGAGGTCATCACCCAGCATGACAACAAAAGGTTCATTCCCAACAAAGGCTTTAGCCTGTAAGACTGCATCTCCTAGTCCCTTTGGATAGCTTTGGCGGATAAAATGAAGTCTGATGGCCGTTGCATCATCGACCAGTTTCAAGAGGTCATCTTTACCTTTTTCTTTGAGGTTGTATTCCAATTCAAAATTGGAATCAAAATGGTCTTCAATGGACCGTTTTGATTTGTTAGTTACGACCAATATATCTTCGATGCCAGAACGAAGCGCTTCTTCGAAGATAAATTGGAGGGTTGGTTTGTCAACGATTGGCAACATTTCTTTGGCAAGTGCCTTAGTAGCAGGTAAGAAACGTGTTCCCAATCCTGCAGCTGGTATAACGGCTTTTCTAACTTTTTTTGTCATTGCATCTCCTTCATGACCATTCATTTTCATGGCGGAATTCACCCGTCATGATTTCTTTGATGGCATCTTCAATACCTGCACCTTGGTAGATGACCTTGTAGATGGCTTGGGTAATAGGCATGTAAACATCTAATTCTTGAGCCAACTCATAGGCTGCCTTAGTTGTTGAAATACCTTCAATCACCATTCCCATATTGCGTTCTACATCTTCGAGTTTTTCACCGCGACCGAGCTGATCTCCAGCTCTCCAGTTGCGGGAGTGGACAGATGTACCGGTAACAATCAAGTCACCAACACCAGAAAGACCGCTGTAAGTCAGAGGATTTGCACCCATAGCAACGCCTAGACGTGTGATTTCTGTCAAACCGCGAGCGATAATAGCTGCCTTGGCATTATCACCATAACCAAGTCCGTGTAAAGCGCCAGCGCCGACAGCAATAATATTTTTAAGGGCACCTGCTGTTTCTACACCGATGACATCATTATTTGTATAAAGTCGGAAGTAGTGGTTGCTGAAAAGATTTTGGACGTAGCTGGCTGTTTCCAAGTCTTTTGAAGCTGCAGAAATCAAGGTTAAATCACGGACGATAGTCTCTTCTGCATGACTTGGCCCTGAAACCACGACGATTTCAGAACGGAGTTCAGCAGGAATTTCTTCCTCCAGTACCTCTGACAAGCGCTTGTGACTATCAGGCTCTAAGCCTTTTGAAGCGTGCATGACAACTACCTTGTGTTTGAGAGCTTGTGCAACTTGCTTGGCAACGAGACGTGTTACCTTGGTTGGTACAACGAAAAGAACAGCGTCAACACCGTCCAAGGCTTCAGTCAAATCCTTATAGCCCTTGATGTTTTCATCTAGGATAACATCCTTGAAATAGCGCTTATTTGTATGTTCTTTATTGATTTCGTCGATTTGTTCGGGGACATTTCCCCAAATACGGACAGTATGACCGTTGTCGTTGAGAACTTGTCCTAGGGCGGTGCCCCATGAACCGGGTCCCAAGATGGCAATGGTTTGTTTGGTCATAAAAAATCCTTTCTAGTTGGTGTAATTTAGATATATTATACCATAATTGATACATAAAATCTTATATAAGTTATACAGTATATATATTATAGTTTTTGAGTAAGTAATGGTGCTGAAACAACAAAATATTTTCAGAAAATAGCAAACGGAATAATTGACAATAGTTCCTAAGAGAACTATAATAGTTCTCATGGTAATTATTTTCGTAGAAAGGAGCTATTATGGGACATACTATTACAGATTTTCGGAATCTATTAAATCAGATTGAACAAATCAGTGAAACCATTGCAAAGGAATATGATGTGGAGCACCTAGCTGGACCACAGGGATGGGCCCTGCGTTTCATAGCAGAACGGTCTGAAGTTGAAACCTTTGTCAAAGACATTGAAGCGGAGTTGAAGATTTCCAAATCCGTTGCCAGCAATCTAGTTAAGCGAATGGAGAAAAATGACTTTATTCGGGTTTTACCTTCTCAGTTTGACAGACGCTATAAGCAGTTGGTCTTGACAGAGAAAGGTCGGAGCAAGATTTGTCACCTAAAATCCTTCCATGAGGAGATGCACCACTCTCTCTTTCGAGGTATTCAAAAGGAAGAGTTTGATTTGATCAGACAGGTAGCCGATCAATTAAAAGATAATATTCAACACTATAAGGAGAAGAATCATGTTTAAAGAAGCCATTTTACGTTACAAATGGTATGCCTTGGCATCGGTCTTGTTGACGTCTATTGTCGTAGCAACGACCTTGATGCAACCTAGTTATTTACAGGATGTATTGACTGCTGTTTTGGCTAATGATAAGGAAGAAATTGTCCGTGTCGGTAAGTTCCTCTTGCTGATTGCGGGAATTGGTCTCTTGGCTGGTCTGACCAATACAATCATGGCAGCTAAGATTTCTCAGGGAGTGTCTGCGGATATTCGTGAGAAGACCTTTCGGAAAATTCAGAGCTTTTCTTATGCCAATGTAGAGGAATTTAATGCAGGGAATTTGGTGGTTCGTATGACCAACGACGTCAACCAAATTCAGAACCTTGTCATGATGCTCTTTACGATCTTGATGCGGGTACCTCTGCTCTTTGTTGGTGCCTTTATCATGGCAGTGCGCACTTTGCCAGAACTTTGGTGGATTATCGTGCTCATGGTCATCATCATCATGGGAATCATGGCAGTCGTGATGGGCTTGATGGGACCGCGCTTTGGTAAATTCCAGTCCCTGATGGACAGGATGAACAGCATTGCAAAGGAAAACCTCCGTGGGATTCGTGTGGTTAAGTCCTTTGTACAGGAGAAGAATCAATACGCTAAATTTAAAGAAGTATCCAATGAGCTTTTGGATCTTAACCTCTTTATTGGTTATGGTTTTTCTATCTTGCAACCTTTGATGATGTTTATCTCCTACATGGCGATTTTTGTGTCGCTTTATCTCGTTTCAGGGATGTTAGACACTAATATCGAAGCAGTTGGGGGCTTTACTTCCTTTATGAGCTACCTCATGCAAATCATGTTTGCCATTATCATGACTAGCTTTATGGGGATGCAGGCTTCACGTGCTGCTATTTCCATTAAACGTTTGAGTGAGGTTTTAGATACAGAGCCAGCGATGACCTTTAAAGAAGGTGCAAAAGAGGACTTGGATGGACGGATTGTCTTTGACAATGTCAGCTTCACCTATCCGCATGATACCGAGCCGACCTTGAAAAATATCTCCTTTGAGATTGAGTCTGGTCAGATGGTCGGTGTGGTCGGTGCAACGGGTGCGGGTAAATCAACACTAGCTCAGCTCATTCCGCGTTTGTTTGATCCACAGGAAGGGACTGTGTCAATTGGCGGTCGTGATTTGAAAGACATCAGTCAGGAAACCTTGAGAGATACAGTGTCTATCGTTTTGCAAAAAGCTATTCTCTTTTCAGGGACCATTGCGGACAATTTGCGTCAAGGTGCACCTGGTGCAGATTTGGAACGTTTGGAGCGGGCCGCAGGTATTGCCCAAGCCAAAGAATTTATCGACCGCTTGGATGATACCTATGAGAGCCAAGTAGAAGAACGTGGAAATAACTTCTCAGGAGGTCAGAAACAGCGGATGTCCATTGCGCGTGGGGTGATTAGTGATCCTAAAGTCTTGGTACTAGATGATTCGACCTCAGCCCTGGATGCCAAGTCTGAGAAGCTGGTCCAAGAAGCCCTCAACCATGATTTGAAGGGGACAACGACGGTCATCGTTGCTCAGAAGATTTCTTCTGTTGTCAAAGCTGATAAGATCTTGGTTCTTGATGAAGGTCGCTTGATTGGTCAGGGAACACACGCAGAATTGGTAGCGACAAATGACGTCTACCGAGAAATTTACGAAACACAGAAAGGGAAGGAGGAAAACTAAGCAAGTGCAGTCTATATAGTACGATTGTATTTGAACTCGGTCGGAAAGCTTCGAAAAAAGATAAACCTCCTAGCGTTTCGGAACGCGGCGTTGGTTTCCTATTTTTCGGTTGCTTTCTGGGCGACCTTAGTATCATGTTATGAAAACACTTAGATTTTTCTGGTTTTATTTTAAACGCTATAAGCTGTCCTTTGCTGTGATTTTTCTAGCTATTGTGACGGCGACCTATTTGCAGGTTAAGACACCTGTTTTCCTGGGTAATGCTATTGCAGAGATGGGGAAAATTGGTCAGGCTTATTTTGCTTCGGTGCAAATGGGTCAGTCAGATTTCAAGCCTGACCTAGCTGATTTTAATGGGGTTATGCTCAATCTCTTGTTGGCCTATGTGGCGACGGTGGTGTCGACCCTGATTTATACCCTGCTCTTTACACGCATCGTTGCTCATTCAACCAACCGGATGCGAAAAGGTTTGTTTGGCAAGTTGGAACGCTTGACAGTTGCCTTCTTTGACAGCCACAAGGATGGAGATATTCTTTCTCGTTTTACCAGTGATTTGGATAATATCCAAAATGCTTTTAACCAGTCCTTGACTCAGGTAGTGACCAATATCGCTCTTTACATCGGTATGGTTATCATGATGTTCCGTCAGGATACTCGCTTGGCTCTGGTAACTATCGCATCTACGCCAGTTGCTTTGATTGCCCTAGTGATTATCATTCGCCTGTCACGGAAATATACTGATAAGCAACAGGCTGCGGTGTCTAGACTCAATGCCTACATGGATGAGAAGATTTCAGGACAAAAAGCGATTATTGTACAGGGTGTGCAGGAAGAGACTATTGATGGTTTCTTGGAGCTCAATGAAGAAGTTCGTCGCACAACTTTCAAGGGACGTTTGTTTGGTGGGATTCTCTTTCCATTTATGAACGGTATGAGCTTGGTTAATACTGCCATTGTTATCTTTGCAGGCTCTAGCATTGTTCTCAATGATAGCTCGCTGGAAACAGCTGCCGCACTTGGTCTGGTCGTGACCTTTGTTCAGTATTCGCAACAGTATTACCAGCCTATCATGCAGATTGCATCTAGCTGGGCAGAATTGCAGTTGGCTTTCACAGGTGCTCATCGTATTCAGGAAATGTTTGATGAGCCTGAGGAAGTTCGTCCTCAAAACGCTCCGCTATTTACCGAATTAAAAGAAGGTGTTGAAATCAAGGACATCGACTTTGGCTACCTGCCAGGTCAGAAGGTCTTGGACAAGGTGTCTATTTCAGCTCCTAAGGGCAAAATGGTGGCGGTCGTTGGTCCAACGGGATCTGGTAAGACTACTATTATGAACTTGATTAACCGCTTCTACGATGTCAATGGTGGTAGCGTGGCCTTTGACGGTCGCGATATTCGGGAATATGACCTGGATAGTTTGCGGGATAAGGTCGGTATTGTCTTGCAGGAGTCGGTACTTTTCTCTGGTACCATTGCGGACAATATCCGCTTTGGCGATGAGAGCATTTCGCAGGAAATGGTGGAAACCGCAGCTCGTGCCACCCATATCCACGACTTTATCATGAGCCTGCCAGAGGGCTATGAAACCTTTGTGACCGATGATGAGAATGTCTTCTCGACAGGTCAGAAACAGCTGATTTCCATTGCCCGTACGCTCTTGACAGATCCACAGGTCTTGATTTTGGACGAAGCAACGTCTAACGTCGATACCGTAACGGAAGCCAAAATTCAAAAGGCTATGGAGGCTATTATCGCAGGACGGACCAGCTTCGTCATTGCCCACCGCCTCAAAACCATTCTCAATGCGGATGAAATCATCGTCCTCAAAGACGGAAAGGTCATCGAGCAGGGCAACCACAGCCAGCTCCTTAAACTCAACGGCTTCTACGCCGAACTCTATCACAACCAGTTTGTGTTTGAATAGTAAAAAATAACAGCCAAGATAAGCAGGCCACAATCCTTAAACTTTTAGGATGTGGTTTATCTTGGCTGTTTTTGTAGTATCATTACTGTTCAAGATGGTTGGTTTTGGTCTGATTGAGCCAAGCATAAGCAATTCCAATAAAGAGTCCGGCTCCAAGCCAATTTCCAAAGAAAACAACAATCCACTGACGAAGAATATTTACCATAGTAAAGGTATCTACATTAGTACGAGCAGCATTAAAGGCTAAGAGCATGAATGATGCGAAATTAGCAACTAAGTGTTCGTTGATAAGGAAAACAAACATAAAAATAGCAGATACAATAACAAAGAATTTGGCGGATTGTTCCTTGAGTAGCATATACCCAAGGATAGCCATATTCACAAACATATTGGCAGTAATTCCCTCAAAGAAGTTACTCCAGTCGGATTTTCCTAGTTTGATGGTGACAGCGTTGACAACAAAACTTTCGTTAGATAAGTTAAGGTAGGAGAAGGACTGATTGAAAAGCCAAGCCAGAATGGTAGCACCTACAAAGTTGAAGAAGGTGCAGTAAAGTAACATCAGCGTTACTTTTTTCCAAGTAATTTGCTTATAATAGGCACCAGTCGTTAGATACATCATATTAGATGTAGCCAATTCGCCACCAAAAATAAGAACAAAAATCAGTCCGATAGCAAAGATAAAGGTAAAAACAAAACGCGATAGACTTGGGAATTGACTGGAGATGACATCAGCTCCAATAATACCAACAGCTGTTGACATGGTCAAATAAGCTCCTGCATACATGGAGCGTAAGGCGTAACGGCTTAGACTTTCATCAAAAAGGGATTCTTTTTTTGAAACTGCAACCGAAATTTTTTCTTGAAATGGGGACATGGGGCCTCCTTGTGACATAATCATCAAAAATTTATTGAAAAATATAGTGGAAAGGGAGCCCCTTCCCACTAGTTTTTATTTGTTAGTGAGCAGATGCACCAGAATTGGCATCTGTCGGTGTGGAAGCTGTATGGGTACTACCTGTATCTGAAGCGCCAGAGGTTGCATCAACATGGGCAGGAGATGCGGTGTTTCCTGCACCCCCCACCAAGCGTTGTCCAGTGGTTTCAAGATACCAATCTAACCATGGCTTAAAATTAAAGATAATTTCATTGATACCAGCGTAGGACCCGTCAGGATAGTACATAGCTTGGTAGTTATGAGTATTAATAATTTCAGGTGGTGTGCCCGGGACGATTGTTCGAACGTACTCTTGGTTACCATTACGTAAGGTTCCAACAACCCATTCGACATTCTTCATACGAGCAGGTGGTAAAGTGCCGTGAACGGTTGACAAACGGTTTCCTACTTGCTCTGGGACCCGCTTACCTAACATAGTATCAGGCTCTTGGTGGCTATTGTTGTAATAGAGGAACTGATTGTTATCATCTGCATAGGTCAACTCAAATGGCATGGCGTTGAGGAACATATTGAGTTGGTTAACTGTTAAAAGACCGTTATCTAATTTAACATACGTATCTCCCTCGACAGCGTTGACCAATTTAGAAGCCTTATCCAGCCAATCTGGGTCATCTGGGTCCACACCTGTGATGGTCGTTGCGATTGGATGGGTACAGTCTAAATCTTCGGGTGCAATTGGCTTGGGTTGTTTCAATTTAGATACAACGCCGACATACTTGATAAAGTTGTCTAGACAGCTTTCCAAGAATTTCACAGTCCCTTCATTGATAATGTTCCCTTTATCATCAAAAGCTTCTTTCGCTTTACCAAGGAGGAATTCATTACCTGGTAACGTGTAGGCATTGACACCTGGAGCGTCCAAAATTTTTCTCAAGTGGACTTGAGCGCGAGACGTTCCTTGGTCGTAGTAAGAAGCCCCGATAATCATAACTGGTTTATTTTCAAATGGATGTAAATTGAAACTTAGCCACTCTAGAGTACTCTTAAGAGCAGGTGTGATGGTGTGGTTGTGCTCAGGTGTAGCAATGATGACACCATCAGCACGTGTGATTTTGTTGTAAAGGTATTGGATCGCAAAACTATTAGACTGGTCTTCGTCCTGATTGAACATTGGGACATCTTTGATTTCCAAAAGCTCTAATTCAAATTTTACTTTAAAGTGGCGTTGAATAAATTGCAATAGCATGCGGTTATAAGATTGGTCTGCATTAGACCCGACAATTCCGACAAATTTCATGATTGTTCTCCTCTCTTACAAGTTTTCCCAGTCAAAGTTTTCAGCTTCTTTTTGAAGTAACTCTTTGGCGCTAGACAGTTTACTTGTCATCTTGACAAAGAGACGGAAGTCATCAAAGATGGCATCCAGTTTTTGACTGATTTCTAAATCAATAAGCTCACCGTTTGTATCAAAGGCTTTCATGGAATGAGATAGTAAGAACTCATCTGGTAAAACAGTAGCTTTGAGTTCAGGAGCATTGAGAATTTGGCGTAGTTGCAATTGAGCACGGGAAGAACCGAGCGTTCCGTATGAGGCACCTGTAATCATAACCGGCTTGTTAAGCATAGGGTAGACTCCATATGATACCCAAGCTAGTGCATTCATAAGAACAGCGGGGATTGAGTGGTCATACTCAGGTGTTCCGATGATGACACCATCAGCACTTTCAATCTTTGCAACTAATTCTTTAACACTTTCTGGCAGTTCACGATTAGCCGGTTTATTGAAGACAGGAAGGTCCTTGATTTCAACCAATTCAATATCAGCCTTGTCTGCGAAATGCTGTTTGATGTACTGCAAGAGTTTGCGGTTGGTTGAGCGAGCGGAGTTGGTTCCGACAAGTCCTAGAAGTTTCATAGCATCTTCTCTCTTTTCTAAATGTAATATCCTTATCATACCAGTTTACAGGGTGGAAAGCAAGCGCTTTCCTAAACTATACAGAAAATGTTCAAAAAATCACGAACTCTTTTGGTATAATAGTATTATGAAAAAAATTGTTTATCTAGTAGCTGGTTTTGTTAGTCTTGCTATTGGCATGATTGGGATTGTTCTACCTATAATTCCAACAACGCCTCTTTTACTTTTGGCCGGATTTTGTTTTGCTAGAAGCTCTAAAAATTTTGAAAAATGGCTACGCAATACAAAAATTTATCAATTTTACGTAGCGGATTATGCTGAAACCAAAGCCATTTCCCGTAAACGGAAAAGACAAATTATCTGGCAAATCTACATACTCATGGGGATTTCCATTTGGTTGGCTCCTGTACTATTTGTCAAAATTGGACTTGGCTTGCTGACAGTCTTTATTACTTACTATCTTTTTTGGGTTATACCAGAGAAATAGATCCAGACTTGCGGATGAAATCATCGTCCTCAAAGACGGAAAAGTCATCGAGCAAGGTAACCACAGCCAGCTTCTTAAACTTAACGGCTTCTACGCCGAACTCTACCACAACCAGTTTGTGTTTGAATAGGGAAGATAGAAAAGGTCTGAAAACCAGATGAGCTGGTTTTCAGACCTTTTCTTGTTGTATCTAAATTGTTCTTGAATATGATAACCTCGGCAGAGTCAATGCCGTATTCGGGTCAGGCCATAGACGACCTGCTTCTGGGTGTGGAAGTACCTCACTTGTGAATGCAGGTTCTTAGCGGAAAGCTTATTCGCAAAGGGTGTAGAAACTATCTAAATCATAAACGAACAATCCGCTGACACTTATCGGCAATATATGGATCGTGTGTGACGATAATTACTGTTTTTCCACTATTATTCATTTCTATGAGAAATTGCAGGATTAAGTCCCTATTTTCCTGATCTAATGATCCCGTTGGCTCATCTGCCAAGATAAGATTGCTTGGTTTGAGTAGAGCACGAGCGATAGCAATTCGCTGTTGTTCTCCTCCAGACAGCTCGGAAATTTTTTGTTTTAGCGTGTTTGCTAGTCCGATTTTTTCTAGTATATTTTTTATGGACTCTTCCTTTTCCTTTTTTGATAATCTGGTATATTTTAATGCCATCAGGAGATTATACTCGACGCTTTCGTTCTCAATTAGAGCAAAATTTTGGAATAGATAGGAAATTTGTTCCCGAATTATTTTTTGAGATGTCCTAGTGTTTACAGGTACGTTTGAATGACCAAATAGGAGGTAATTTCCTTCGTATTCACCGTCAAGCAAGCCAATGATGTTTAGTAATGTTGTTTTTCCGCTACCACTTTTTCCAACAATTGCGACTAGTTCACCTTGTTCAATGTTGAGGGAAAAATCATGTAGGATATGTTTTTGACCAATCTTTTTAAAGATATGTTCTAAATGAATCATAGGTTCTCTCCTTTCAAGTATTGTACAAGATTCTTTTGCTCCATGCGCAGTGATGTAAATAGGAAAATACCCCCATCAGCAATGGCAAATAGTAAAAAAAGTGCAAGAGGAAATAGTGACTTACCAGCTATCAAAATAACTGGAAGAGGTAGCAAATATAGTAGAGTTAGTCCGATTAGAATAGGTTTGTAGCGGTCAAAAAGTGACCATCCTAAAAATTTCATAGTGATGATATGAGATTTTCTCCAAAGAAACATACTTTTTACAATAAAATAGGAAACAACAATGCTCAGTAAGCAGATAATCGCAAACAGGGTGACGAAGTTACGACTAGCGTCTCGGAAACTATCTACACGTCCTTGTTGAATAGATTTTATTGACGAGAACTTGAAATAGCTATCATCAGGTAATTTCTGAAGAATTTGTTCGATTTTTTGTTGATGTTGAGGGGAATTTGCAATTTTGATTGGGCTACTTAGTCCAGTATTTGATAGATGTGCTTTATCTTCCCACGACATATCATTGTCATTGACCAGGCTAATCATTGGATTAGTGAAATTGTTGGATAAGGTTTCATTGTATGGGAAGAATGTCCAGTCGCCGTCATAATAAATGTATTCAACATCTACCTCGCTGACTGTTTTTGCCACTTGTTCTTCATATTTCAGTGACAGAAAACCAATCAATTTTGCTAGATTTTTGTTAGACTCTTCATTCTCTTTCATTGATGCTGGAAAGAGTACAGTCAATTGTTTACTTGTATGCGGAATCGGAAATCCTATACTTTCTAGATAGGTTTTGTTGGCGTATAGAACAGGGATGTCATTAGCCAATGTTGAATGTTCAAATTCTTTAAGATGTGAGAAATTGCCAGGGTTTATGATACTAGAACGAATATAGTAAGTTGGAAGATTTTCTGTCAAATTCTTATATAAGGAGTAATAATATTGATGAGCTTTGTCGGAACCAGACAGGCTATCTTGCCAGAGTTGATTTCCTGATTTTACGGTTTCGAGTGTTAGGAAATCTCCCTGTTTTTCCCATTGTTCTTGATAGTTCAATTCTTGGTGTTCCTCATAAATGCTATTTCCGACACCAATCATCAATATAGTGATAAGAAGTGTGAGACAGCATTTGAAGAAATTATTGATATAGAATCCTGTTTTGAAGGAAACAAATCCTTTTATGATAGATGCGGCATTAATGCGTTGGATAATTGTGATGACTAAAATGTTGATGAGTAGATAGACTTGAAGGAGGATAAAATGCGCTAACAGCATCATAGTTGTAAAACCTTGAGGCATGTAGTCAAAAAACAGAAACGATAAACTATTTAGAATGATACTACCGATTCCTATGATTAGTATATTTTGTTTTACATAGCGATAGAAAATCTCTAAGTTACTGTATCCAAGTATTTTTTCAACGCCGATATGTTTGATATCTAAAATTGGTTGGTAAACAGAAGTTAATGAAAGGAGTAAAAATGCGATACAGCAGATGAGTGCTACTAGTAGCAAGTCTCTGTTTATTAATTCTACTGCTGTTTCAAAGGTTGGAGTCAATAGTGTAGAAGAATCAATATTGAAAAAATGACTTAATTCCTGTACGATTTCAGTGTCGTTTATGGATTTTGTTGATGTGACGGTATACTGACCATTTAGTGTATGGGATGTATCTTGAAAATAGTTTTTTAAAGTGATGAGCCGTATCGTCTTGGCCTGCAAAAATGTTGGGATATGCCCTAGTTTGTCGGAGGATTGTATATTTGTATAAGATCCACTTCCGTCTTCGTTAAAAGTAAGTTGCTGGATTCCAAAATCTTTATAAGGAAAGGTCTCATGAGAAAAAACACCTGCTTTTATTACCTCGGTGTTGCTATCTGTTTTGACAATTGAAACGTCGTATTTATCAGCAATTTTTTCAAAAAAATGCAGTAAATCCTGTGAAGGAACGGCACTATCGCGTAAATAAAATTGAAATGAATAGTCAGTCGTTCCTAATTCACGTATACGATTGATTTCCTTTGTATAGTGTAGATTTACAACGATAAAACTGACACAACACAGAAGTAGAATCATACAGAAATGGTTTAGCCTTTTCATCTGAACACCTCCTTATAAACGCTTTCCGACCAGCACACCAATAGAGCTGGTCGGAAACTAACTATCTTTTTGAATTTGACTATCAGTCATTTAGCAATTGATGAGTAACAGTTGTTCCCGATTACCCTACTATCAAACATTTCTGAGCATGGTAATCGTTTTTCTCTTAATTTCATGGTCTGTGGAAAACTAATTTCAGTGCATATCAAAAACCATAGAAATATTCCATGCCAGTTGGTGGGATTTTGGTAATAAAAGATAATAATCCTAAAAGCAGTATATACTCAGCGGATTATTATCTTTTACATAGATGATTGTTTAATCAACCACCTAACTCTTTTACCAATAACAAAATACTTACAACTAAACTTCCTCCAAACATCAAATATCCTAGATAAATTAAATATTTAGGGCGCTCATTTCTTAAAGAATATATAAGATATAAGGAAGTTAGGTTTAAAATAAGTAGTAATAGATTCAATTTTACGCTCTCTTATAATTATAAAGCGCCCTATCATATATCGGAGGTAATTGATTAGCAATACCGACAACTGAAGCTATCGAAGTTATGGCGCCAATAGCACCAACTCCTCCAGATATCAAAGCGCCGATTACCGTTGCTCCTAGCTCCCATCCAGCAGTTTTAAGTAAATCCATTTCTACATTTCTTATATTATCAACATCTCTCATAAAATTATCTATATATCCAGCATTACTACTGGTTCTAGTAACAGTTTTAGATACAGGATTTCCACCATAAGAAATGTGAGAAACTTTTAAAGTATATCGATTACCTGAAGAAGAATACGACCACGGACTAAACATACTACTATTAGCCGCTCTTAAAACATTAGCACTTAATGCTTCTGCTCCAATCGCATATATATCATACGATGAAATATCTCCTCCTCTATCAATATCCAAAATTTTGGTATCTTTATGATAGGTATAAATTACGTATTCATTAAGTTCGGGAGAAAACGTTCTAATTGTTTTATGCATATTATCTTCACTAATTACCTCAGTTTGTAAATTGACTGATATTTCATTAGCAAATGTTGTAATAATACTGATTGGTGAACAACTTACACCAATCACCAAAGTCGCCAGTAAAATAGAAGCACATTTTTTTATTTTCATACATTCTACCTCCTCGTAAAATACGGTTTGAATTAAACTTAGGAAACTAATCATTTATTTCTTTTGATAAGTCCGACACTGCATACCAAGTTAAAATGTGTCTAATGACAAAGTATATAGCTAAAATATATTATAAGATTTAGATTTTTACGCATTATTTAGCAAGATGTATCACAAATGCTTAACCATCTTTTTTATACCAACATAAAGTGTATATGTACCTACTCCCCTCTCCACCCAACATATAGTTTCCAGTCTTTTTCCTCCTTTCCAGAGTGGTGAGATGGTGGTATCTTATTTATTTGTTGATAATTGGTATAATCAGATTCCATCCACCCCCTAAAAGTTGAGGTGCTAGTAAGATGGCTGAGTAAGTTAAAAGTAAAAGATAGTTTTTCCAAGTTTTCATAAGAAGACCTCCTATCATTTTGTTTGTTTTTATTTACTATTATGGTATCTTAGAATAAGTGCAATTGTTGAAAACGTAAACATTTCTCACGTTTTGGGAGGTTATGATGAAGTGGGATTTTGGAACAGTCTTAAAAGAGATTCGCAAATCAAAAGGGCTTAGCCAGCAGGAAGTTTGTGGAGATGCCTTGTCACGGACGACCCTATCAAAAATTGAAAACAACAAAGAGTACCCGACCATTGCTCACTTTTCCCATATTCTTCGTCAGCTGGATATGACCTTTGCAGAGTTTGACTATATCTGTCATGCCTATCAGCCTTCGGAGCGTTCTTCTATCATCCATCGCTTTGAAAATCTGAGAGGACAATTTTTTTCTGAATCAAGCTGTCAAGATTTTTTGTACCAAGTAGAGCAGTATTTGAAGAAGCAAGAAGATATACGGGTTCAACGAATTGAGCAACAATTACGCTTAATTTTATCCATTTATCAAACAGGAGATGGGGAGCGGACCAGACAGTTGGGGCAAGCACTTTGGAAGGAATTGGAGAAGTCAGACACTTGGTATTTAGCTGACTTTCGTAAGTTGGGGTTGGTGCTTCCTATCATTCCTATATCCCATTTGAAAGGCTTTGTAGATAAAATCTTGCTTTCCTTGGACAAGTATAAGGACTTCAGAGATGTACAGGTTAGCCAGTTTGCTTTTCTCTATAATCTATCGACTGTTTTATTGAAAAATGGGGAGTATCAACTTTGTGTTTCAGTAATGGAGAGAGTTTACACTATGGCTCAGGAAAGTATGCGGATTGACTATGTAGGCATGGCTAATGTCCGTATGGGCATCTTTCAGCAAGATAGAGGGATGGTGGACCAGGGGCTTGCTATTCTTCGAGCCGCAGACTTGCTAGAGATGGTTGAACAGTTGGAGCAAGAAGTCGAGGAGTATTGGGAGATTTTTGGCTCGGAAGAGGTTTGAACTGCTTGAGCTAATTTATATTTGTAGCACCTGTTTATCAGGTGTTTTTTGCTGAAAATCGCAGCCTTTGATGAATTAGTGTATAATAGACCTATGAAAAGACTGAGCGTTCGAGTTGAATTATTTCCCCTAAAAAAAGAAGAAATCCTTGCCTACTTAGATGACAAGGGGATTTTGGTAAATGCCTATTTCAAGACCTACCTAGCTCATCCAACTTATCAAGAAGTGGTGGAGAGACAGAGGTGTTTAGTTGAGATTGTCAGTCTAGCCGACATGGGATTTGATAGGGAAGCGACTGCTCCTCAGATAGAGGAGAGAGCCGTGGAGATTGGTTATCAATTACCACCAGCTCATCTGGGAGTTTATCTTCGGCTGGCCTTGTTGAAACAGGAAGTCAGTCAAGATGCAATACTCTCCCAAGGGAAATCACCAGACGGAGCCGTTTGCCTACTGTCGCCTCAGTTGGAAGAAGAGTTTACCTTCCCTCGCAGTGTCTATCTTCGCAAGGTTGACCAAGACTTGTGGCTACGTGCAGCTCGCTTTGATGACGAGTATGCCTTTCCCTTGACAACACTTTTTGCATTTGTGACGAAAAATGCGAATGAATTTGTAGTGGGGAGTGAGCCCTAAATAATTAAAGAGGCAAATATGAAGGAATTACAATTTTTAATTTACCGAGCAGAAAATGACCAAGAAAAGGCTAGTGTTATTGTCAGTGACGAGACGATTTGGGCCAGTCAAAAGGAAATGGCAAGACTATTTGATGTTGGTGTGCCAGCTATCAGCAAACATTTGAAAAATATTTTTGAAGAAGGCGAACTAGATGAGCATTCAGTTATTTCCAAAATGGAAACAACTGCAAGTGATGGTAAAAATTATCTAACTAGCTATTACAATCTCGATGCCATCATTTCCGTCGGTTATCGTGTCAATTCTCAAAAGGCTACTAAGTTTAGGCAGTGGGCAACAACTGTGCTTCGAGAATACATGATTAAAGGTTTTGCCATGGATGATGAGCGTTTGAAGCAAGGCGAAAACCTGTTGGAAAAAGATTATTTCCGTGAGCTCTTAGAACGAGTTCGTTCTATCCGTGCTAGTGAACGACGAATTTGGTTACAAATCACAGATATTTTTGCAGAGATTGCGATTGATTATGACGCTAATAGCTTGATGACTAAGCAATTCTATGCTCATGTGCAAAATAAATTTCATTATGCGATTACAGGTAAAACAGCTGCAGAAATTATTTATGAAAAGGCAGACCACACCAAAGCGAACATGGGGTTGGTAACCTGGAAGCACTCTCCTGACGGACGTATTTTGCAATCGGACGCTCTTGTGGCTAAAAATTATCTGAACGAAAAGGAAATTCGTTCGCTGGAACGTAGTATTTCGGGCTACTTTGACTATCTGGAGCGACAAATTGAGCAAGGAAAAACTCAGACCATGCAAGATTTGGCAGATAGTATTGACCGATTTTTAGCCTTTCAAGATTATGAACTTTTAGAGGGGTATGGTCAAATTACAAGGCAGTCAGCCAAGGAGAAAGCTCGGTCAGAATATGCAATTTTTAATAAAACCCAAAAGATAAATTCTGATTTTGAAAAATTACTAGAAGATTTATCTTCAAAATAAGTACTCGAAAGGAAAAAACATGAAAATCCGTGGATTCGAACTGGTCAGCCAGTTTACTGATGAAAACTTATTGCCAAAACGTGAGACAGCCCACGCAGCAGGTTACGACCTGAAGGCTGCAGAAACCGTCAGCTTGGAGCCAGGAGAGATTAAGTTGGTTCCAACAGGTATCAAGGCCTATATGCAGGCCAACGAGGTCCTCTATCTCTACGACCGTTCGTCCAACCCTCGCAAGAAGGGCCTGGTCCTGATTAACTCGGTTGGGGTTATCGACGGAGACTACTACGGCAATCCAGCCAATGAAGGTCATATCTTTGCCCAGATGCGAAATATCACAGAGGAAACCGTCGTGGTGGAAGCCGGCGAGCGGATTGTACAGGCTGTTTTTTCCCCCTTCCTCTTGGCTGACGGCGACCAGGCCGACGGCGTTCGGACGGGCGGATTTGGCTCGACGGGGGATTAAGAGTGGGGCTGATAAATTTTCAAGAAAAATTCTGTCAAGGTTATGAGCTGATTTTTGAGAGAAGTATTGGTGGTTTTCTTTATCTTGGATTTGTGCCCGACCAAGACCGCTTAATCTGTGTTTCTGGTGAATACATTTCGATAATCGAGTTGTTAGACGGTCAGGTGACAAAGGTTGTTGGCGATTACGATGAGGAAGAGCTACTGGTATTTTGTGAAGGGGTAGAGAAACCTGTTAGCATCGCTGGTCAATACGGCGGTAGTCTTCCTCAGACAAATCAGTCGGGAGTTGCGATTCAGACTTATGTTGACCCTTCAGGCCCATATCCGATTTGCTCTATTTTTTGGAAATTGGCAGAGCAGGAGCCGTGCTTGATTTATAAATCTTATTTACCTTACATCTATGGTTTCAGTGAGGATGGTCGCTACTACGTCCATGTTGATGATGGTAGTTTAAGTGTTTTACGTAAAAAGGAGAGTTAGAGTGGCTAAGAAAAAAACAACCTTTGTCTGTCAATCTTGCGAGTACCACTCCCCCAAGTATCTGGGCCGCTGCCCCAACTGTGGCTCCTGGTCTAGCTTTGTCGAGGAAGTGGAAGTCGCTGAAGTCAAGAACGAGCGGGTCAGCCTGACAGGTGAGAAGACCCGTCCCATGAAACTCAATGAAGTTTCCTCCATTCAAGTGGCTCGCACCAAGACTAACATGGAGGAGTTCAACCGTGTCCTCGGTGGCGGTGTGGTCCCAGGCAGTCTGGTCCTGATCGGAGGCGATCCAGGGATTGGCAAATCCACCCTGCTCTTACAGGTATCTACCCAGCTTTCTACTATTGGCACGGTCCTCTATGTGTCGGGGGAAGAATCTGCCCAGCAGATTAAGTTGCGGGCGGAGCGTTTGGGCGACATCGACAGCGAGTTCTATCTCTATGCGGAGACCAATATGCAGAGCATTCGGACCGAGATTGAGATGATAAAACCAGATTTCCTGATTATCGACTCTATCCAGACCATTATGAGCCCTGACATTTCTAGCGTGCAAGGCTCTGTCAGTCAGGTTCGTGAAGTGACCAACGAGCTCATGCAGATTGCCAAGACCAACAATATCGCAACCTTCATCGTAGGCCACATGACCAAGGAAGGTACTCTGGCTGGACCTCGGACCTTGGAGCATATGGTAGACACCGTTCTTTATTTTGAGGGCGAGCGGCAGCACACCTTCCGTATCTTGCGGGCGGTCAAAAACCGCTTCGGTTCTACCAACGAAATCGGCATTTTTGAAATGCAGTCGCAGGGCTTGGTCGAAGTCCTCAATCCTAGCGAAGTCTTTCTGGAAGAGCGTCTGGACGGGGCGACAGGATCTGCTATTGTCGTGACCATGGAGGGCACCCGCCCTATCCTTGCCGAAGTGCAGGCTCTGGTGACGCCGACCATGTTTGGCAATGCCAAGCGGACCACGACAGGCTTGGACTTCAACCGTGCCAGCTTGATTATGGCGGTTTTGGAAAAACGAGCAGGCCTGCTCCTCCAAAACCAAGATGCCTATCTTAAGTCAGCTGGCGGTGTCAAACTGGATGAGCCAGCTATTGACCTGGCGGTCGCAGTTGCCCTTGCCTCCAGTTACAAGGATAAGCCAACTAATCCACAAGAGTGCTTTATAGGCGAAATCGGTCTGACAGGTGAAATCCGCCGCGTCAATCGGATTGAACAACGGATTAACGAAGCCGCCAAATTGGGCTTTACCAAGGTCTATGCCCCCAAAAATTCTCTGACCGGTATCAAGGTGCCCAAGGAAATCACCGTTATCGGCGTGACCACCATTGGCGAAGTCTTGCAGAAAGTGTTCAACTGATGAAATCATTCGGGAGTGACAGCTAGTCGCTCCTCTTTTTGCGACAAATAGTCGGGAATGTGGTAAGCTAGGTCTAACCTATTTCTGAAACTTTCAGAAATTCTCATCAGACAAGGAGGTCCTATGTCTTATTTTCAAAACTTTATGAAGGCCAACAAGGCCTATGTTGACCTGCATGGTGATTACCATTTGCCTCTTCGTCCAAAGACAAAGGTGGCTATCGTGACCTGTATGGACTCACGGCTTCACGTGGCGCAGGCCTTGGGCTTGGCTCTGGGTGATGCCCATATCCTGAGGAATGCGGGTGGGCGCGTGACGGAGGATATGATTCGCTCGCTAGTCATTTCCCAGCAGCAGCTCGGCACAAGGGAAATCGTGGTGCTCCACCATACAGACTGCGGTGCCCAGACCTTTACCAATGAGGACTTTGCGGTCCAACTCAAGCGGGATTTGGGAGTGGATGTGGCTGGTCAGGACTTTCTTCCTTTTACAGACATTGAAGAAAGCGTGCGGGAGGATATTGCTCTCTTGAAACAATCTCCGCTCATACCTGACGACGTTGAAATTTCTGGTGCGGTTTATGATGTGGATACGGGGCGTATGACAGAAGTTATATAGGAATGCTCAGGAAATTCGGTTTTTCCTGTAAATTTTATCTGAATGGCCGAGAAATCCTTGACAAGTTTTTTTGAATGAGATAAAATTGTATTATCACAACAGAACAAACAAAGAGATAAATGATACATGGTTTATTTTAGCTTGTTTGTTCTAGGTTTATTATGGCTATCCTGTGGTTAACAGGACCTTTCGTAAAAAATAGGAGTCAATTATGTCAGACAATCGGATGAAATATACTATCGATAGTAATATGCAGTTTCCTTTGGTGGAAATCGCCTTGGAAGCTGGTGAATCAGCTTATATTCAACAAGGGAGCATGGTCTACCATACGCCGAGTGTGACCTTGAATACCAAGCTCAATGCGCGTGGTGGTTCAGGTTTTGGTAAATTGATGGGGGCCATCGGTCGGTCAATGGTATCAGGCGAATCTATGTTTATCACGCAAGCCATTTCCAATAGCGACGACGGAAAAATTGCACTTGCGCCTTCAACGCCAGGTCAGGTTATTGCCTTGGAACTTGGTGCAGAGCAATATCGACTAAATGATGGTGCCTTCCTTGCCCTTGATGGTTCTGCCCAGTATAAAATGGAACGCCAGAGTGTTGGGAAAGCTTTCTTTGGTGGTCAGGGCGGTCTCTTTGTGATGACTACGGAGGGGCATGGCACACTTTTGGCGAATGCGTTTGGTTCTATTAAGAAGCTAACTTTGGATGGTGGAAGTATCACCATTGACAATGCTCATGTGGTTGCGTGGAGTCGTGATTTGGACTACAATATCCATATGGAAAATGGTTTCCTCCAATCTATCGGTACAGGTGAAGGAATCGTTAATACCTTTACAGGTTATGGAGAAATCTATGTACAGAGCTTGAACATTGAAACCTTTGCTCAGGTCATTGGCAATCATATTGTCGGTGCAGGTGGTGACGGTGGTGGTGGAAGCACATCATTGCTGGATGCGATTTTTTAATGTCATTTTATCAACTATATTGATTGAGTCTGGAACAGGAGTTTCAGGCTCTAAATTATTTTTAGGTCAGAATAGCTGTTGTTTCGAACGAAGAAGCGATGAATACAGAGAGTTAAAGGTTCGTTGTGCTAGGTCTGTCTCTTCTTTCTAAAGGACCATTTTATGGGAAAAGAAATTGAAAAACATGTAGAAGAAGCTGTTATAGTTGACAAGTTTACTAATAGTATGTAGTATAGAAACGTTAGACAACATTAAAATGGCAAAAGGTAAAAATGGTAGGAATCAATAGGGGAAGAAGACAAGTTACAGCGGTGTCGCATAAGACACGTGTTAGAATGCATAAATCGGGAAAGCATTGGGTTAGAACGGTTCTATCGAAGATACGTATTCGAACCGTTTCAAGAGTGTTTGAATCAGAAAAGAAGACGGTTTCAAGTGAGACAGTACAGAGAATTCAGTCAAGTAGTGCTGTATTAAAAGGTGCTATGTTATTAGGGACTCTTGCGGGAAGTTACTCCGTAATGGATACTGTAATGGCAGATGAAACATCAACTCTCGAAACCGAGAAAGAACGGTTGGTGACGGCTGATACTGTAGAGATGAGTACCGTATTAACTGACAATAAAGACTCATCTATCGAGGAAATCCAGTCTTTCTCAGTCTCGGAATCGATGGCTCAATCAGTGAGTCAATCTATTTCGGAATCGGTGATAGAATCTCAGTCAGATCTTCTTTCAGAATCGTTGTCAGAAAGCGCTTTTTTAACACCCGCGTTTAGTGAATCAGAGCTTCAGTCAATACTTAAATCGGAGAGTGATTCTGTAAGGGCGATCGAGCCATTTGCAGGATTAAACCGCCAGTTATTCGATATAGCTTTAACTTCTCTTAATGAATCTCGTTCACTCATTGTTCCAGATTCGATAGAGACTGGAACGACGAAGTATCAAAAATATATAGTTGCAAAGCAGGCAGCGGACAAAGCGTGGCAAATGGCAGAATCGATTCTTGCAGGTAAAGAAATGACGCAGGAAGAACTGGACATCGCCAGCAAACAGATTGCTCAGGCTGCAAACGTGTTGACAGGGCGTATTACTCAACTGCTTGGAACTGCTAGAAGTATGGATAATGGAGTCAGTTTGAGAGCGACTGCTACTGGAACAAATCAAAATATCTTGGTTTTTTCAGAGTCAGATTCTAGTGCAAAATATAGAGACAAACAGATTTCCTTAATCGAGGGGCGACTGGATACAACCAGCAATCTTATTAACTGGAGAGTGGTTTATAATCCTGTTACAAATTTATCGCAAGCATATATGGGGTTATATATTGCTGTTGTATCAGAAATGGGAGCACCACAAAATCTACAAGTCAATGGTATATCACTACAATTGGATGATAGTTTCGCCAGTCGTGAAACATTGGGAACAAATTTGAGTACCTTAGATTATACAGGAAGGTTTTATGGGCATAACTATAGTCTAGGGAGCCAGAAAATTTCTCTATCTGGACCAGTAACCTACACGTTTACTACAAGTTCGGGATCGAGTTTAGCCAATATTGCTTTATATGTTCAAGCTGCGTTACATCCGACTTCAGCAAGTGTTCATGCAACTGTGAAAGAGGATGGTGGTCGTACGAATTTGAGTGGGATGATGATTGGCTATAAAACTTCATTTATAAGCAATGAGGTGGATAGTTTTTTGCAATCAACTTCTGAATCTATTCAAAACTCACATAGTATACGTCTGTCAACTTCTGAGTCGCTCTCTTCTTCAATTAAGCATTCGTTATCTGAGTCAATTCGCACCTCTGTATCCGAATCCCTTTCAGAATCGGTAAGTAAGTCTGAGCTCTTGTCTAACTCCGAATCGACAAGTAAATCTGAATCTTTGTCTAATTCAGAGTCAATCAGTCAGTCGGAATCCCTTTCAAATTTAGTTTCGAACTCTATTTCAGAGTCAGTGAGCGAATCTATTTCCGAATCCGTCTCTGAGTCCGTCTCCGAATCAGTTCGTGAATCTGTTTCTGAGTCCGTCTCCGAGTCAGTTCGTGAATCTGTTTCTGAGTCCGTCTCCGAATCAGTTCGTGAGTCCGTCTCTGAGTCGGTATCCGAATCGGTTCGTGAATCTGTTTCTGAGTCCGTCTCCGAATCAGTTCGTGAGTCGGTTTCCGAGTCCGTCTCCGAGTCAGTAAGTCAGTCCCTTTCTGAATCCGTCTCTGAGTCTATCTCTGAATCGGTTAGCGAATCCCTTTCCGAGTCAGTGAGCGAATCGATTTCAGAATCTACATCTGAGTCTATCTCCGAGTCGGTAAGCGAATCGATTTCAGAATCCGTCTCAGAATCTATCTCTGAATCGGTCAGCGAATCGATTTCAGAATCCGTCTCAGAATCTATCTCTGAATCGGTCAGCGAGTCGATTTCTGAATCTACATCTGAGTCCCTTTCAGAGTCGGTCAGCGAGTCAATTTCTGAATCTGTATCTGAGTCCCTTTCCGAGTCAGTCAGCGAATCAATTTCCGAATCTGTATCCGAATCTATCTCTGAATCGGTCAGCGAGTCTCTTTCAGAATCCACATCTGAATCGATTTCCGAGTCAGTCAGCGAATCGCTTTCCGAATCCGTATCTGAGTCCCTCTCCGAGTCG
This sequence comes from Streptococcus sp. 2018110, assembly GCF_019754115.1. Classification (NCBI taxonomy): domain Bacteria; kingdom Bacillati; phylum Bacillota; class Bacilli; order Lactobacillales; family Streptococcaceae; genus Streptococcus; species Streptococcus sp. 2018110. The sequence goes on from NZ_JAIJZO010000003.1 coordinate 77,726, forward strand.
GTCAGCGAATCAATTTCTGAATCTACATCTGAGTCAATTTCCGAATCCGTCTCAGAATCCCTTTCCGAGTCAGTCAGCGAGTCGATTTCTGAATCCGTATCTGAGTCCATCTCCGAGTCAGTGAGCGAATCAATTTCAGAATCAGTTAGCGAGTCTATCTCAGAGTCAGTAAGTGAATCGATTTCAGAATCTACATCTGAGTCCATCTCAGAATCAGTAAGTGAGTCGATTTCCGAATCCGTCTCTGAGTCCCTTTCCGAGTCAGTCAGCGAATCTATTTCGGAATCCGTCTCTGAGTCTATCTCCGAGTCGGTCAGCGAGTCGATTTCAGAATCCGTCTCCGAGTCAGTTAGCGAGTCAATTTCTGAATCTGTATCTGAGTCCCTCTCCGAGTCGGTCAGCGAATCAATTTCTGAATCCGTCTCTGAATCTATTTCCGAGTCAGTGAGTGAATCCATTTCCGAATCCGTATCTGAATCTATCTCAGAATCGGTAAGTGAGTCTATTTCTGAATCCGTCTCCGAGTCCCTTTTCGAGTCAGTCAGCGAGTCTCTTTCTGAATCTACATCTGAGTCAATTTCCGAGTCAGTAAGTGAGTCTCTTTCAGAATCTGTATCTGAATCCCTTTCAGAGTCAGTGAGCGAATCTATTTCAGAATCCGTCTCAGAATCAGTCAGCGAATCAATTTCTGAATCTGTATCTGAATCAATTTCCGAGTCAGTAAGTGAATCCATTTCGGAATCTACATCTGAATCTATCTCTGAATCAGTGAGCGAGTCACTTTCAGAATCTGCATCTGAATCCATCTCCGAGTCAGTAGGTGAGTCCCTTTCCGAATCCGTATCTGAGTCCATCTCTGAATCGGTCAGCGAGTCGATTTCAGAATCCGTATCTGAGTCAATTTCTGAGTCAGTAAGTGAGTCCCTTTCAGAATCCACATCTGAATCTCTTTCAGAGTCAGTGAGTGAATCAATTTCCGAATCAGTCTCTGAGTCTATCTCTGAATCGGTTAGCGAATCACTTTCAGAATCAGTTAGCGAGTCTATCTCAGAGTCAGTAAGTGAATCCATTTCGGAATCTACATCTGAATCTATCTCTGAATCAGTGAGCGAGTCACTTTCAGAATCTGCATCTGAATCCATCTCCGAGTCAGTAAGTGAGTCCCTTTCCGAATCCGTATCTGAGTCCATCTCTGAATCGGTCAGCGAGTCAATTTCCGAATCAGTAAGTGAATCTATTTCGGAATCAGTCTCTGAATCTATCTCTGAATCTATCTCTGAATCTATCTCTGAATCGGTCAGCGAATCGATTTCAGAATCCGTCTCTGAGTCGGTCAGCGAGTCAATTTCTGAATCCGTCTCTGAGTCCCTCTCCGAGTCGGTCAGCGAGTCGATTTCAGAATCCCTTTCAGAATCTATCTCTGAATCGGTCAGCGAGTCAATTTCCGAGTCCGTCTCTGAATCCGTCTCCGAGTCGGTCAGCGAGTCGATTTCAGAATCCGTCTCCGAGTCAGTTAGCGAGTCAATTTCTGAATCTGTATCTGAGTCCCTCTCCGAGTCGGTCAGCGAATCGATTTCAGAATCCGTCTCTGAATCTATCTCTGAATCAATTTCCGAATCCCTTTCCGAGTCAGTAGTAAGCGAATCTATTTCGGAATCTACATCTGAGTCAATTTCAGAGTCAGTGAGTGAATCAATTTCCGAATCCGTCTCCGAGTCAGTAAGCGAATCCCTTTCAGAATCTATCTCTGAATCAATTTCAGAGTCAGTATCATACTCTAACTCGATCAGGCGTTCTGAGCAAATAAGGTCGTCGGAATATACTCCATCAGAAATAGAATCACTATCTACCTCTATTTCACATCTAATTTCTATTGTAGAATCAATCAGTGAATCTATCTCCGAGTCAGTAAGCGAATCCCTTTCGGAATCTACCTCTGAATCTCTCTCTGAATCGGTAAGCGAGTCCCTTTCCGAATCCGTCTCAGAATCCCTTTCCGAGTCAGTATCATACTCTAACTCAATCAGGCGTTCTGAGCAAATAAGGTCGTCGGAATACACTCCATCAGAAATAGAATCACTATCTACCTCTATTTCACATCTAATTTCTATTGTAGAATCAATCAGTGAATCTATCTCCGAGTCAGTCAGTGAATCCCTTTCAGAATCCGTATCTGAATCGATTTCAGAGTCAGTCTCAGAATCTATCTCAGAGTCAGTATCATACTCTAACTCAATCAGGCGTTCTGAGCAAATAAGGTCGTCGGAATACACTCCATCAGAAATAGAATCACTATCTACCTCTATTTCACATCTAATTTCTATTGTAGAATCAATCAGTGAATCTATCTCCGAGTCGGTCAGCGAATCTATTTCCGAATCCACATCTGAATCTATCTCCGAGTTGGTCAGCGAGTCCCTTTCAGAATCAACTTCAGAATCCATTTCCGAGTCTTCGGTAAACTCTCTTTCAGAATTCAGTTCTGAGTCAGTGAGCGGAACGACTACTGAAATAATATCAGAATCTAAGATAGAAGGGCAGTTGGAATTAGTTAGCGAAATTGTTCCGAAACCTGCATTTCCTCAGCCAGCAAAAGAGTCAGAAAGACAAATGCTACCAAATACTGGTGAACAATCATCAGCTTGGACAGGAATCCTTGGAGCAGGTCTCCTTCTAGGCGCATTTTATAAGCGTCGTAAAAGAGAAGAGGATAAAAGAACTCCACTGAAATAATTATGAAGCCGTTAGAGAATTCTAGCGGCTTTTAATGATGAATGTTTACCACTTACCTGTCTAATTTTGCCGCTTACTGAAATGCCCTTGTAATTGGATGTCGAACTGGTATAATAGAGCTATCAAAAAGGAGGGAGCTATGAAAGTTAGGATTGAATTTGATGACAGCTTAGATCAGGTTGAAGTTGTTATCCGAACCAGTCAGCTGGGACCAGAGATTGAACAGATTCAGCAAGCTTTGCAACAAGTTAGTCGTCCCTCGCTTGTTTTTTACAAGGGGAGCAGCGAGTATTTTCTTTCATTGGGTGACATACTTTTCTTTGAAACGGACGGAACCAAGATTTTTGCTCATACAAGCGATGATGCCTACGAGGTTAAGATGAAACTCTATGAACTTGAGGAGTATTTGCCTATCTACTTTTGTCGGGTAGCTAAGTCAACTATTGTCAATAGCAAGGTAGTTTATTCGCTAGATAAGTCCTTCTCAGGCACCAGTCGGATTTCCTTCTATAAGACTCACAAGGAAGTTCACGTGTCGCGACATTATTACCATTTATTAAAAGAAAAGTTACAGGAAATGAGGTAGGAAGATGAAACGTTTTATGATAGGTTGTTTAGTGATTGGATTAGCGGTCTTGGTATTGCTAAGGGATTCCTTAGGCTTACATCTGGCCATGCCGTTTTGGACAACTGTTTGGTTTGTTTTAACCTTTGTGACGGGTTTTCACCGTTTGGTGAAGCAGGATTGGCTTGCCAGTATCTTTTGTTTCGGTCTGGCTTTTATAGCGGTGAACTCAGTTTACGATTGGGTGAAGTTTGGGACTTGGAATATGGTTCTATCGCTTGTTCTTCTTTGCCTTGGCTTGAAACTGATGCTTAAGCCGAAGAAGCGTAGACTGGCTCATGGAGTTGGTACAGGAGTGATTGGCGATAAGGGGCGTGATACAGCTTTTGGTTCCTCGACTCGTTATATCCATGAGGAGAATTTTATTCATGACAGTGTTGATGTAGCCTTTGGATCTAGTACGATCTATTTTGATCAGGCGGTGATTCTAGGTGATAAGGCAGATTTTTATATCGATGCGGCCTTTTCAAATATCACACTCTACCTGCCTGCTGACTGGCAAGCGGTAGTAGAGTTGGATAGCGCCATGTCAACAACTAACAATTATGCATCTGAGCCAAAAGAAAAGGTTCTCTTGGTAACGGGTGATATGGCATTTTCTACATTAAATATTTACTCTATGTAAAAGAATAATCACAGAGGAAAGTCTATCCAGGCTCCTCTGTAAGATAAAAAATCTGAATATTCTGAAAATTACACAAAAGAAAGGAATTATCATGAAAAAGATTTTGAAAAATGCTACCTACCTATGGGTACTGACGGCGGATATGCTGTCCAATTTTGGCGATGTTGTCTATTATCTGGCCCTGATGAACTATGTTTTGCTGGTGCCCGACAGCCGTCTAGCGCTGGCGATTGTGACCTTCTCAGAAATCTTTCCTAGCTTTATGGGCCTCTTCACAGGCTATCTGGCAGACAAGACGGTCAACAAAATCAGTACTATCAAGCTGACCCTACTCTTTCGTGTGGCCCTCTATGTCATCCTCGGATTCTGCATGGGCTTTGAGCCAGCCCTCTGGATTGTCGTGGTGGCTGCAAGCTTCAATGTCTTTGCAGACTTCGCTGGCTTCTATGAAAACGGCCTCTATTCACCTCTGGGATTACGCGTAGCGCCCAAAGAAGAGCGGGAGCAGTACTCGGCCTTTCGCCAGACCGTGACCAGCCTCCTCAACATCGCCTTTCAGGCCCTCTCTGCCCTCTTGGTCGGCTTCCTCTCCTATCAAAACCTTGCCTTTCTCAACGCCGGCACCTTTTTAGCCTCCCTTCTCATCATGCAGCTGCTGACGCCAGCCTTTCGCCAACTCCTGACGGAGCAGCCTTTGAAAATAGCAGAGCAGCCGAGCCAGCCCGAGTCAGAAACCAAAGGTCCAAGCATTCTAGCTTCATTCAAGCAAGCCATCGTGGAGCTTCGCAAGATCCCCGAGTTCCGCCTGGTCCTGATTACCAGCCCCATAATCAACGCCTGTGGAGCGATTCTCTATCCTATTCTGGTCCTGCTGATTAGCGAAGCCTCAAGCCTTGTTTTTCTCAATGTTGAAACAACTCTTGCCCTGACCATTCTGATTTTCTTTGTCGGCAACATCTTGGGTTCGACCTTGGTCTTTACCCTTTTCAAAAAGACCAGCATGGTAACGCTGGAAGTGGCTGCTACTTTCTCTCTTCTTGGCGTTTTTGTCGGAATGTTGCTACATCAACTGCCAATTATTTTCTTCTTCCTTACTACAATGGGGATTAGCTCTGGAGCTAGTGGACCTAAGTTTAACGCTAAGTTTGTCAATTCTATGCCAGAGGAGCAGTTGGCGACCATTGGCGGAGCGGTGTCAACCTATTTTATGCTAGGTCAAGCCTTTACTCGACTGCTGGTATCAGGTTTGGTCTTGGTATTGACTGTCAATCAGATTAGCGGACTTTTCCTAACGGCAACTGGCTTGTTGGTCCTCTATGTCCTCTACTGGCTGGCACGGAATACTCAATGAAAATCGAATTCAGACTAGGCGACGAGGATGTAGATAGAACTGAAGTTCATCAAATCAAGTCAACGACGTCTGAGTTTGATTTTCGAAGAGTATAATCAAAAAACACCTCAAAATCAGTCTATCTAGGCTGATTTTTCTATCTTCTTATTACGTTCTATGCTATAATGTTCTTGATTGAAATTTTACAGGAGAGAAACATGACTAAACCAATTCGTGTGCGTTACGCACCAAGTCCAACGGGACTGTTGCATATCGGAAATGCCCGTACAGCATTGTTCAACTATCTTTTTGCCCGTCATCACGGCGGTACTTTCCTTATTCGTATCGAAGACACAGACCGCAAACGCCATGTGGAAGATGGCGAGCGTTCTCAGCTTGAAAACCTGCGTTGGTTGGGTATTGACTGGGATGAAAGCCCAGAAACCCATGAGCAATACCGTCAATCAGAGCGTTTGGATATTTACCAAAAGTATGTTGATCAACTTTTGGCAGAAGGTAAGGCCTACAAATCTTACGTGACAGAAGAGGAATTGGCGGCGGAGCGTGAGCGTCAGGAAGCTGCGGGCGAAACACCTCGCTACATCAACGAATACCTTGGTATGTCTGAAGATGAAAAAACAGCCTACATTGCAGAGCGTGAGGCGGCTGGCATTGTCCCAACGGTTCGCTTGGCTGTCAATGAAACAGGTATCTACAAGTGGAATGACATGGTTAAGGGCGAAATCGAGTTTGAAGGTGGCAACATCGGTGGCGACTGGGTTATCCAGAAACGCGACGGCTATCCAACCTATAACTTTGCCGTGGTGATCGATGATCATCTGATGAACATCTCGCACGTTATCCGCGGAGATGACCACATTGCTAATACACCTAAGCAGCTCATGGTCTACGAAGCACTTGGTTGGGAAGCGCCAGAATTTGGTCACATGACTTTGATTATCAACTCTGAGACTGGTAAAAAACTGTCCAAACGTGATACCAACACTCTTCAGTTTATCGAAGATTACCGTCGTAAGGGTTACATGCCTGAAGCTGTTTTCAACTTTATCGGTCTCTTGGGTTGGAACCCTGGTGGTGAAGAGGAAATCTTCTCCCGTGAGCAATTTATCCAACTCTTCGATGAAAATCGTCTCAGCAAGTCACCAGCAGCATTTGACCAGAAGAAAATGGACTGGATGAGCAATGAGTACATCAAAAATGCTGATCTGGAAACTATTTTCAACCTTGCCAAACCATTCTTGGAAGAAGCGGGTCGTTTGACAGACAAGGCAGAAAAATTGGTGGAACTTTACAAGCCACAAATGTCATCTGCGGATGAAATCGTTGGTTTGACAGACCTTTTCTTCTCTGATTTCCCAGAATTGACTGATGAAGAAAAAGAAGTCATGGCAGGCGAAACGGTACCGACTGTTCTCAACGCCCTCAAGGAAAAATTGGAAGCCATGACGGACGAAGAGTTCCAACCAGATAACATCTTCCCACAAATCAAAGCTGTTCAAAAAGAAACAGGCATCAAGGGCAAAAACCTCTTCATGCCAATCCGTATCGCCGTTTCAGGCGAAATGCACGGACCAGAGTTACCAAATACCATTTACCTGCTCGGCCGTGAAAAATCCATCCAGCATATTGATAATATGTTGAAGAGTTTGTAATGAAATAAATAATAAGGAAGTTGGCTATGTTCAACTTCTTTTATTTTTGCTTTTTAAAAATTACATTTGAGGTTATAATAAGAAATAAATGTAGTAAGGAGATAAGGACGATGAAGAAAAAAAGAATGCGATTGGTTGCGATGATTGAGGAAAAGTATGAGGAGTATAAAGTCATCAACTTTTTACCAGACATTAAGGTCAAACATACAGGTGGAAAAAAAATTAAGATAGAAGAAAATGAGGATTATATCAAAATCCCATACGCAGAAGGAATTGATGACTTAACTGTTATTGTTGGGGAAAATGGCGTTGGGAAGACGAGGTTGGTGAATGATGTACTGAGTATGTCGGCTGACAAAGTCTTTGTATTTTATGATGTAGATAATGATAGATATAGATACTATACGCAGATAGAAACTGATATTAAAAATCATTGGGCTTCCCAGATAAAGTTTTTGACGAAAAAGAGTGATAGCAAACATTACACTCAAAAGTCGCCAAGAGTTTCAGAGACCAATATAGTCAAGTTTTCTAATGCAATAGAACTAAGCTCTCCTGAGAGGGAGTTAACTATTTCAAAAGATGTATCTACAAGTCGTTTATTAAAAGAATCAGAGTTGCACTATGTGAATCTAAGTGATATGAAAAAACAAATAGGTTTTCTCAATGGTGCAATTGTGAATAAATTTGAAATACTTCGTTTTATAAAAAGTAAGAAAATTGTCATTGATAAAGATAACTTGTTGAAATACTACAAAACTAGTTTGGATATTGACAAAATTCTTACTCCAAGAAAACTTTCTGGAATAAACGATGATAGCCTATATCCAATAGCTCATAAATACTCACCAAAAAAGCAACTACTTCAGAATTTATATGATGTACTTATTTATACTATCGTAAATGTAGGAAAAGTAGGAGAGGCTGTACCACTAGAAAAACCGACAGAAAACGATAGATATAAATTTAACTTAGTTACAAAAGATGAGCAGTGGCAAGAGATTCCATCTTGTTATAATCTCAAAAAAAAATTAGGAGTTAAAGATTGGAATGATTTTCTAATCCGATGGGATAAAGATGAACGTATTCAGACGGCTTGGGCTGAAGCAAATGCATATTTAGACTATTTTAAACATCCTGAAGACAGTTTTCTAGATAGAGAAAAACGTAAAATTCGATTAGGAAGGAATATTGATAGAGAAGTAGTTATTAACGATTTTTTGAGTTTGGAGAGTATAGGAAAAGAATATTGTGAAAAATTAGTGTCACTAGTTAAGAAAATTGAGGGACTTGAAGAGCCAGAAGAGTCAGCGGAACGAAAGACAGTATCGGAATCGGAAGATTTTGATACATTTTATAAAAAACATTACTCCATACTAGAGTTGGTAGAACAATTAGAGAGCACGAAAATTGATGGGGCAGATGTATCCCTGAAGCTCAACCCTTCCTATAAATTTTATATAGATAAGTTATTGAGTACAATTACATTCTCTTGGGATGGCTTGAGCTCAGGAGAACTTGCCTTACTGAATCTATTTGGACGTTTATATAGCATTAAAAAGGGATTGAAAGCTACCAACATTCTTCTGCTTTTGGACGAAGTTGATTTAGGACTTCATCCAGAGTGGCAGCGTCGGTGGATTAGCGTTGCTCTGCCAATCATTCAGGAGATTTTCAAAGGTAAACACATTCAGATTATCATGACAACTCACTCTCCGATTATGCTGTCGGATATCTATGCAGATAATGTCATCATGCTAAGAAAAGATACTAACGACAACAGGATTATTGTCGAAAATCAAGGTATGGAAAAAAATCAAGTGACAACATTTGGTCAGAATATCCATGACTTGTACCGTGATTCCTTTTTCCTAGAGAGTACGCGTGGAGAGTATGCAAAAGAACAAATTCAAGAAACAATCGAGGTACTATATGAGCTAGAGTTATGGCAGGATGAAGCATCTAGGATTTTTGATATATACAAAGGGAAGTGTAAAGAGAGATATGAAGAACTCTTTGTAGGTGACACAGATGATTTAGACAAAAAAATGGATGAAGAAGCTTTTGAAGTGTGGTTTTCGCATCGTTCACAGATTGAGAAAGATATCGAGAATATTAAAAAAATCAGTAACGAAAAGGAGTATGCAAATTACTTTTACGAAAAATATTACAAAAAGAAAGTGAGCTATCAAGGGGAATTTACAAAACTTTTCAGAGAAAAGTTTAAAGTCGATAAACAAATCATTGATAAACTTAAGTCTGGTGAAATCATTTTCCCTGAATTTAACCAAACAAATTTCAAGGATGAATATAAAACACAATATAGAGCGAAGTATATAAAATTAAGAGAGGGTATCTTAAATAACTCTTTCATTAGAGAAAAAATTCAAAAATCTTCGAGTGATGATCAGTTCAAACAAATCTTGAAGTATAGGATTGATGCAATTGGCGAACAGTTAATCAAACGTAAGTTGCTGTCTATCTGGGATAAAATTTGGTTTAGTGAAAACTTGTCAGATTCTCCTTCAGAAAAAAGTGAGCTGAACGGATTATTTCAGCAATTGAAAGAAGCATCGGCCAATAATGAGCAGATACTGACAATAGTATCAGAGATAGAAGAGCTTATGAATTCACATAATGGGGAGGAATAGATGATATATATTGATACAGAACCATATCGCAAAAAGAAAAACTATTTTGGGAATAGGACCACTGTTGAAGAGCTATACTTTAAAAGAATATTAGCTAGGTATAATGATCCTTTAAATTTGGCTGAGTTGAAGAGCTTTATAGAACAATATATTCCTAAGTGTATTAATAGCAGCTGGGATGGGAAAACGTTTTTTAGACATTTAATATTATTACCGCCCGAGGAGCTGGCTAAGTTTGCTATTAAAAATACTTGTAAGACACCAGAACAATCTAAAGCAATTGATGACTTAAAAAAGGTTTATACAGATTATAATATTTTGTCTAAATCAATTGTTTTTGGTAAATCAGAAATTAATATCAATCAATTTCTTGTTAGGGAATTGGGAGTAACTGTCTGTCCTTATTGTAATCGAAATTATATAAACAATCGTGGGGATAGGTTTGCGGCACAAATGGACCATTTCTATAGTAAGGATGAATTTCCATGGTTAGCTGTTAGTCTATATAATTTAATCCCATCTTGTGGATATTGTAATCATATCAAGGGGACTAAAGCTTTAAATGTTCATCCATTCATTAAAAAGGATGTAGAGGAAACTAACCTAGCTTTTCAATACCGTTACAAATCTATTGATGATATTGAGGTTGTTATCTCCCCCAATAAAGATAAGAATCAAGATATTGAAGCAATTAAGGAGAAACTACAGAAACTACGAGATATTGAAACTCTTAATCTAAAAGAAGCATACGAGATTCATGGTATAGATATACAGAATATGTTGGAACGTGAAGTTAGGTACTCAGAATCTTATAGGGATGAGTTGCGAGATATGCTGAAAATAGATACTGTCGTTCAATATTATGACTTTTACCTATCTCTAACAGATGACGAGATAGATAGAATGATTTATGGTGATGTGATTTTTGAGGAGGATATAAAGAATGTATCTCTCGGAAAATTCCGAAAGGATATTTATCAAGAGATTAAAAAGTTCCGTGACTATTAACTTTCTCCTACTCGGCAGAGAAAAATCTATCCAGCATATTGATAATATGTTGAAGGGTTTGTAAGATAAATAATCCCCGCTGTCTCGTGACGGCGGGGATCTATTTCTTATTCGGACTTAGTTTTCCAAAAACAAGTTCTCCACATAGCCTTTCTGCCTTGGGATAACCTGTTCATTTTCCAGGAAATCTTTCAGTTTTTCTTGTGGGACCCAGATGTAGTGGCTGGTTTCTTCGGCTTGGAGTTGGATGGCAGATTTGTCCCAGTCGGTTTCAGCCCAGTAGCAGTGGAAGAGGCACTGGTCATCATGGGCGACAAAGTGTGTATGGTGGCGGAGTTGGTTAGCTGTCAGTTCAATGCCTGTCTCCTCGCGGACTTCGCGTAAAATGGCCTGCTCTGCTATTTCCCCAAACAAAGCCGAGCCTCCTGCTGTCGCTTCATAATAGTCAGGGTAGGAGGGCTTGGTGCTGTCGCGTTTCATGAAGAGGGTGCTACCGTCGCGGTGGCGGACGATGCACTCGACGACTAGGTGGTAGAGGCCGTCGGGAATGGCTTCTCCGCGTGTGAGGGTGTGGTCGGTCAAGTGACCGTCGGCTGTGTAGGCGTTCCAAGTTTCCATTTCATTCTCCTGTCAATTTTGTAGTTATTCAGTATAGCACATCTAAAAGTGCAAAGCAATAGGCTTTGTTTTTGTACGGACAAGTGTTATACTGGGGCTACTAACTCAAAGGAGAAATCAATGCAAACCATAATCCCACATCTCTGGTACAATACAGAGGCAAAAGAAGCAGTAGAGTTCTATGTGGACCTTTTCGGCGGCAAGATTGACTGGACCTATACCATTACAGATACGCCTTCTGGCGACTCTGACTTGGTCCAATTCCAACTGGGGGACATGACCCTGGCTGCTATTAGTGCAGGGCCTTATTTCAAACTCAATGAGTCTATGTCCCTCATGGTAAATGTAGCGAGTAAGGATGACGTAAGCCGTCTTTATGAGGCGCTATCAGACGGTGGTCGTGTGCTTATGCCTTTGGCAGAATATCCCTTCAGCCCTTACTATGTCTGGCTGGAAGACCGCTTCGGTCTGTCTTGGCAGCTTTCGTATGCACCTGATTTGGATGTGCCCTATAGCTTCGACATCTGCCTGCTCTTCTCGCAGGACCAGGTCGGTTTAGCCCAACCTATGCTAGATTATTACAAGGATAAGTTGCCTCAAGCTCGTCTTGGTCGCTTGTCTTACTATGGCGAAGGTGAAGCTGCGGTGGCTGCTGCCAAGTTGAATTATGCGGAGCTTTTTATCGGAGACCAAAAAATGATCGCTATGGACCATGGCTACGGCGGCGTGGGCTCTTTCAACGAAGCCTTCTCATTCATGGTCTATGTAGACAGTCAGGAAGAAGCAGAGAGCTGGTATGAAAAAGTGTCGGCAGTTCCAGAAGCGGAGATTTGCGGTTGGGCCAAGGATCAATTTGGGATTTCCTGGCAAATTGTGCCGCGGATTTTGATGGAGGCATACGATACAGCAAGTCCAGAAAAGGTCAAGGCAGTCAATGCGACTGTGATGACCATGAAGCGTTTGGACATTGCGGCTATTCAAGCATTGCTAAACTAGCGGATGATAACGGAGACTGTTCTGCAGTTTCCGTTTTTTGGTTGAGGAAAGGTTGATTTACAGGAATTTTGATATAATGGAAAAAAGTGTACGAAAGGAATGTGTATGAAAGCAACAGAACGACGTAAGAAAATCCTATCCCTTTTACGAGAAAGCCTCGATCCCCTTGCGGCTAATTATCTGGCGAAAGAGTTTGGAGTGAGTCGGCAAGTAATTGTTGGAGATGTAGCCTTGCTTCGTGCGGAGGGAGAAGCTGTCTTGGCAACTCCGAGAGGGTACTTGCTCCAATCTTCTTTGCCATCTACTGAAGGAGCCTACATTCGAAAGATAGCTTGTCAACATGGTCCAGAAGAGGTAGAAAGAGAATTGACAATCTTGCTAGAGGGTGGAGCTCAAATATTAGATGTTGAAATTGAGCATCCCATTTACGGCTTATTATCAGGCAAGCTGAATATTGCAAGTTTAGAAGATAGGGATCATTTTTTGGATGCCTTGGGTCAATACCAAGGTGTGTTACTGAGTAATTTAACAGAAGGAGTTCATACACATACAGTCTCTTTCCCATCTGTGCAAGCCTATAATGAACTTTCAGCAGCTTTAAAACATGCAGGTATTTTACTAGAAAATCAATAAACCTTACAGGTGTCTTGACACCTGTAAGGTTTTGTTTTATAATCAAACCAATAGAAAGAGAGGTGCCTAATGTCCCAATTAACACGATCATCTAAAAATTCAGTTAAGCAGCTATCAATTAGTGCAATTTTAACCGCATTTGCCATTTTAATACCTTTAATGATGCCGATTAAAATCATTATTGGCCCAGCATCCTATACACTTGCTAGTCACATTCCTTTGTTTATAGCCATGTTTATTTCACCAGCTACTGCTATTTTTGTTGCTTTAGGTTCTAGTTTGGGATTTTTCCTCGCTGGTTTTCCAATCGTTATTGTATTTCGGGCGCTTACGCATCTGTTCTTCCTTACCTTAGGTGCGGTCTTGGTCAAGCGTTTTCCGATTCTTATGGACTCTAAGCGCTTTTTACTATTAGGAATTGGGCTTAATCTCCTGCATGGTCTAGGAGAATATATTGTGGTGATGGTACTTACGTCGGGGGAACAAACTTCTGCTACCTACTGGATAACGATGTTTGGCTTGGTGGGTGTTGGTTCGGCTATTCATGGATTGCTTGATTTTAGTTTAGCTTATTATTTCTGGAAAATGTTAAAAGAACGGAAAATTTATCAACCATAATCAGTTATGATGAGGAATATATTTTAGAAGCTGGAGAATATTCTCTAGCTTTTTTTGGAAATTTTTCTGGAAATGTACGATATTTATTCATTTTTTAAGAAAATTTGCATAAATATGTTGCAAAAAGTATAAATATACACTATAATAGTCACTAAGTTTTATTTGCTAATATATATAGAAATGAGAATGCTTATGTCAAAAGAAAAATTAATCTTAGCTTATTCAGGTGGCCTGGATACTTCAGTTGCAATTGCTTGGTTGAAGAAAGACTATGATGTCATTGCGGTTTGTATGGATGTTGGAGAGGGTAAGGACCTCGACTTTATTCATGATAAGGCCTTATCAATCGGTGCTATTGAGTCCCATGTATTGGATGTAAAAGAAGAATTCGCCCAAGAATATGTCCTACCAGCCCTACAAGCCCATGCCTACTATGAGCAAAAATATCCGCTGGTATCGGCTCTCAGCCGTCCTTTGATTTCTAAAAAGTTGGTGGAAATGGCTCATAAGACAGGAGCAACCACTATCGCTCACGGCTGTACTGGTAAGGGCAATGACCAGGTGCGGTTTGAGGTAGCCATTGCAGCCCTGGATCCAAGCTTGAAAGTCGTGGCTCCTGTCCGTGAATGGAAGTGGGCGCGTGAAGAGGAAATTATCTTCGCCAAGGAAAATGGTGTACCAGTCCCTGCTGACCTGGACAGTCCTTACTCAGTTGACCAAAACCTTTGGGGTCGTGCCAATGAGTGCGGAGTTTTAGAAAATCCATGGAATGAAGCGCCAGAAGATGCTTTTGGCATCACTACTTCTCCAGAAAATGCACCAGATACTCCTGAGTATGTCGATATTGAGTTTAAAGCAGGGATTCCCGTTGCTGTGAATGGTGAAGAGTTAAGTCTGGCTAATCTCATTCAAAAACTCAATGTCATTGCTGGTAAGCATGGTGTGGGACGGATTGACCACGTGGAAAATCGTTTAGTCGGAATCAAGTCACGTGAAATTTATGAGTGTCCAGGTGCTATTACCCTTCTGACAGCCCACAAGGAAATTGAAGATTTGACCCTGGTGCGGGAAGTATCGCATTTCAAACCGATTGTTTCAAATGAACTCTCTAACTTGATTTACAATGGTTTGTGGTTCAATCCTGCAACAGATGCCTTGAAGGCCTATCTTGCTCAGACCCAGGCAGTTGTTAATGGCACCGCAAAAGTGAAATTGTACAAGGGATCAGCCAAAGTAGTTGCTCGGAAATCTCCAAATTCCCTTTATGATGAAGATTTGGCAACCTATACCAGTGCAGATACTTTTGACCAAGATGCAGCAGTTGGTTTCATCAAGCTTTGGGGATTACCAACCAAAGTCAATGCGGAAATTCATAAAAAGAGCTAGAAAGTAGGAGCTTATGGAAGCAAAGAAATTATGGGGAGGTCGCTTTGAAGCCAGTCTTGAGGAATGGGTTGAAGAATTCGGAGCCTCCATTCGCTTTGACCAAAAATTGGCCAAGTATGATATTCAAGGTTCACTGGCGCATGTACAGATGCTTGGAGCCACAGGGATTATCAAGCTTGAAGAAGCCCAGGCTATTCAAACTGGTCTGGAAGAATTGTTAGCAGAATATGAAGCTGGCAAGTTGGTGTTTGATATTCGAAACGAAGACATTCACATGAATATCGAAAGTCTATTGACGGAGAAAATAGGTCCAGTTGCAGGCAAACTCCACACAGCTCGTTCTCGTAACGATCAAGTAGCGACCGATATGCACCTCTATCTGAAGGATACCCTCTTTCAAGTGGTAGACAAATTGACCAACCTACGTCAGGTTTTAGTAGACCTTGCACAGGAGCATGTGGAAACTATCATGCCCGGCTATACCCACCTGCAACATGCTCAACCTATCAGTTTTGCTCAGCACTTGTTGGCCTATTACAACATGTTCAGTCGAGACAGTGAGCGCTTTGCATTCAACATGCAGCATACAAATGTATCCCCACTTGGTGCGGCGGCCTTGGCAGGGACGACCTTTCCGATTGACCGTCAGATGACCTCTGATTTGATGGGATTTGCCAAGCCCTATAGTAATTCTCTCGATGCTGTGTCTGACCGTGATTTTATCCTGGAATTTCTGTCAAATGCCAGTATTCTCATGATGCACATGTCGCGCTTGTGTGAAGAAATCATTAACTGGTGTTCACATGAATACCAATTTGTCACCCTATCCGATACCTTTTCAACAGGTTCTTCCATCATGCCTCAGAAGAAAAATCCAGATATGGCTGAGCTGATTCGGGGGAAAACAGGTAGAGTATATGGGAACTTAGTTGGCCTACTGACAGTCATGAAATCCCTGCCTTTAACCTATAATAAGGACTTGCAGGAAGACAAAGAGGGAATGTTTGATAGTGCGGAAACGATTTTAGTATCTATTGATATTTTGGCAGGTATGCTGAAAACGATGACGGTCCATAAGGAAAGGATGGCTCAATCGACAGAGAAGGACTTTTCAAATGCTACAGAGTTGGCTGATTATTTGGCTAGTAAAGGTCTGCCCTTCCGCCAAGCGCATGAGATTGTTGGAAAACTGGTCTTGGAATGTAGCAAGGCAGGACACTATCTCCAGGATGTATCGTTTGAGACCTACCAGGCTATTTCGCCTCTCATTCAAGCAGATATTTATGATGCCTTGTCCTCCAAAGTTGCTGTCAGTCGTAGAAATTCCCTTGGCGGGACAGGTTTTGAATCGATTGCAGACCAGTTGAAAAGTGCCAAAGAGGAAATTCAGAACGCAAAAAGCCTATAAACGGTATGTTTATTGGCTTTTTTGAATTTTGTGGTATAATAGAAGTAATTTTGAAAGATGGAGTGGCAGTTTGAAAAAAAGCTATCGTGTCAAGCGTGAACGAGATTTTAATGACATTTTTACAAAAGGAAACAATGTCGCCAATCGGAGGTTTGTTGTCTACCGATTACCTAAAGAGCAAAGGCATTTCCGAGTAGGTTTATCTGTCAGCAAAAAATTGGGAAACGCTGTCATGCGAAATAAGATTAAGCGCAGGATTCGTCACATCTTAATTGAATGCCAACATCAACTGGTAGCAGATGACTTTGTTATCATTGCTCGCAAAGGTGTAGAGGAATTGTCCTATCAAGAAATGAAGCAAAACCTCATCCATGTTTTGAAACTAGCTAAACTATACCAGGAAGGTGTTGTGATTGAAAAAGAAAGTTAAATGGGCAGGTCTACTGGTAGTATCTCTAATTGTTTTAACAGCCTGCGGAACAGGGCCAGTGACCAGTCAATCTACAGATGCGTGGGATAGATTAATTTACTGGTTTGCCAGCATTATTCAGTTCCTATCTATCAACGGTCAAATTGGAATCGGTATTATACTTTTTACCATTTTAATTCGAACCCTTCTGTTGCCCTTGTTCCAAATACAGATGAATTCCTCACGGAAGATGCAGGAGCTTCAACCTCAGCTGAAAAAGTTGCAAGCGGAGTATCCAGGAACGGATATGGAAAGTCGCCAGCAGCTCTATGAAGCAACGCAAGCTCTTTACAAAGAGAATGGCGTCAGCATGAGGGCGTCCATGATTCCGCTCTTTATTCAAATGCCAATCCTTTTGGCCCTCTTTCAAGCTCTGACACGTGTTGAAGCCTTGAAAGTAGGTCACTTCCTTTGGTTAAATCTTGGGGAGCCGGATCCGTTCTTTATTTTGCCGATTCTGGCTGCAGTGTTTACATTCCTTAGCTCATGGTTGACCAATAAATCAGCAATTGAGAAGAATATGGCAATGACAATTATGACCTATGTCATGCCCGTGGTGATCTTTTTCTTTGCTGTGGTAGCTGCTAGTGGGGTGGCTTTGTATTGGACGGTGTCAAATGCCTATCAGGTTGCTCAAACCTTGGTGTTCAATAATCCGTTTAAAATAATAGCAGAGCGTCAAGCGAAAATTGCTGCGGAAAAAGAACGTCAGGCAAAAATTCGACGGGCACAGAAAAAAGCACAGAAAAAAGCACAGAAAAAGAAATAGGAAAACTAGGAGAGAGAAGATGAAATTTACAGGAGCAAGTGTTGAAGAGGCCATCCAGAATGGCTTGGTAGAGCTGAATATTCCTCGAAAAAAAGCACATATTACTGTGGTTGCGCGTGAGAAAAAAGGTTTCCTTGGTTTCGGTAAAAAGCCAGCGATTGTGGATATTGATGTTATCAATGAAACAACGGTTGTTAAGGCTAATCAGAAAGCAGTTCGTGGCGTTCCAAGTGAAATTAATGACCTCAATGAACCAGTAAAAAGCGTTTCAGAGGCTACGATTGACCTAGGAAAAGTTGTTGCAGCGGTGAAAGAATTTGAAAAGTCTGGTCAAACGCTTGATGATGATATTAAAGCGCAGATCTTGAAAAATGAAAAAGAAGCGACAACGATTTTGGAAGAAACAGGTCGGATTGAAATTCTTTCAGAAGATTTACTAACTACTACAGATGCAACAACATCTGCTAAGGAAGACGTAAATCAAGAAGTCGTCTCAGAAAATCAAGCAGATAATTTTGCTGATTTAGATATTAAGATTGAGCCCCAGTATGATATTGAACAAGTTGTTTCAGAAGTGACAGCTTATGTACAAGAAATTCTGGATGATATGGATGTTGAGGCACGTATTGATACAAGTCATAATCGCCGTACAATCAATATTCAAGTGGATACCAATGAACCAGGTCGTGTTATCGGTTATCACGGAAAAGTCTTAAAGGCTTTGCAACTTTTGGCTCAGAACTTCTTATACAACCGTTATGAGCGTAATTTCTATATTACAATCAATGTGAATGATTATGTAGAACACCGCGCAGAGGTTCTTCAAGGCTACGCACAAAAATTGGCAGAACGTGTTTTGGCAGAGCAGGAAGCCTACCATACAGATCCGATGTCAAGTAGCGAACGTAAAATTATCCACCGCATTATCTCTAAAATGGACGGTTTGACAAGCTATTCAGAAGGTAGCGAGCCGAACCGATATGTCGTTGTAGATATTGAAGGGAATCATGATTAAAAAGAGGCTAGTCCTCTTTTTTCAATGATTTTCTGATTCTTTCCTAAAAGTATGGCAGAATAGCTTGACAAACGAACAGAATTTATATAAAATAGTTTGGTATGTTTAGTAACTGATCAAAACTAGCCGGCTAAACGAATACAAGAATCTAAGAGGAGGTATTCATCGTGAAACGTACTTTTCAACCAAGTAAAATCCGTCGCGCGCGTAAACACGGTTTCCGTAGCCGTATGGCAACTAAAAACGGCCGTCGCGTGTTAGCTGCTCGTCGCCGTAAGGGACGTAAAGTTCTTACAGTAGCATAAGAAGATGAAAAGAGAAGCCAGCAGAAACTCGAGTCTGCTGGTTTTTTTCTTCTCATAAGAATCTTCTGAAATATGTTACAATAGTAGGAAAGAAAGTGATGGAACGATGATACAAATTTTTGACACCCACACCCACCTCAACGTAGAGCAGTTTGACGGTCGGGTCCAAGAAGAATTAGACTTTGCCAAGGAAATGGGGGTCACCCTCCACAATGTGGTCGGTTTTGACCGAGCAACCATTGACAAGGCTATGGAACTGGCTGACCAGCATCCTGAAATTTATCTGACACTGGGCTGGCATCCGACAGAGGCTGGTTCTTATGATGACGAAGTGGAGAAATTTCTTCTCCAAGCTCTCCAACACCCTAAAGTAATTGCCCTGGGGGAGATTGGGCTGGACTACTACTGGATGACGGCTGATAAGGAAACCCAGGCACGCGTCTTTAAACGTCAGATGGAGTTGGCTAAACAGTTGGATTTACCCTTTGTGGTTCATACTCGCGATGCTTTGGAAGATACTTACCAGATCATCAAGGAAGTCGGCATCGGTCCGCGTGGAGGGATCATGCATTCCTTCTCTGGCACGTTGGAGGAGGCTCAAGCCTTCATGGATTTGGGTATGCACATTTCCTTCTCGGGAGTCGTGACCTTCAAAAAAGCCGTCGAACTTCAGGAAGCGGCGCAAGCATTGCCCCTAGAAAAAATCCTGGTCGAGACGGATGCGCCCTATCTGGCCCCAGTTCCTAAGCGTGGTCGGGAAAATCGCACCGGCTACACCAGATATGTGGTGGATATGCTGGCCCAGCTTCGCAACCAGTCGGTCGAAGAAGTGGCGAAAGCGACCTACGAGAATGCAAGGAGCTTGTTCAGAATTGACTCAGAAAATTAAGATACAGGAAGTCCTCGTTGTTGAGGGAAAAGACGACACGGCAAACCTCAAACGCTTTTACGAGGTGGATACCTACGAAACCAGAGGCTCTGCCATATCAGACGATGACTTGGAACGCATCGAGAAACTCCATGACCTGCGTGGCGTCATTGTCTTTACTGACCCAGACTACAATGGGGAGCGGATTCGGAAGATGATTATGCAGGCTATTCCCACGGTCAAGCACGCCTTTTTACAGCGGGACGAGGCTCGGCCCCAGTCCAAAACAAAAGGGCGGTCCTTGGGCATTGAGCACGCCAACTTTGAGGACTTGGAAAAAGCCCTCGCAGGCGTGCGTGGTTACTACGATGATGAAAATAACTTTGACATCACCAAGTCAGACCTAATGCGCCTAGGCTTGCTTATGGGCGGAGACAGTCGCAAGCGGAGGGAATATCTGGGAGAAAAGCTCCGCATCGGCTACTGCAACGGCAAGCAACTGCTTAAACGCTTGGAGCTGTTTGGGATAAGTCTGGCGGAAGTCGAGGAGGCGATGGAGAGCTATCATGGATAGGGTCTACGCTGTTAAGTGCTTGGTTAAAAACGAGTTTGAACCTTCTTATGAAAAATATTCATCTTATGAAGAAGTGACCTACTTGCTGCCGGCTAATGTCCTTGTTTGGGAGGATGAGCAGGTTGATAAGAACAAACTAGCAGGCTACTTGCGTGAATCAGTTGAAGATGGCTATGTCAATGCGGATGGTATTTGGAAGCAGAGCCGTTTGTTTCATATTGCCGGTGTGCAAGAAATGAACGACAGAGTAGAGTTTGATGGCCCAGCTGTGGAAGTCTATCGCTGGTTTTACAATTTTGAACGTCTAGTTACTGAGGAAGAATTTTTGAATCTCTATTATTTTGATGATTTGGGGAGATAAACAATCTAGGGCGGAAATGTTACTATTTCTACTTTTTTGAAGATTGCTACTGGTATCTATTCGTGTTACAATATAGAAAACTAGGAGGTAAACTAGATTGCTAACTATAAAGAAGGATGCCCAAGTAAATTTTAAAACCGACTCTAGACTTTTAGAAAAAGCCAAGGAAGTATTTGCTATGAACCAGCTGGATTTGACTGCTGGTTTTAACCTCTTCTTGCAAAACATTGCTGTAAAAAATGAGTTGCCCATTCTGACAGAAGAAGAGTTGGAAAGAGAAGAGTTGTTTTTACAGTTACAGAAGGAAATCCAGGAAAATCAGAAGGCGATTGAGGTAGGTCAAGGGATCAGTCTAGAAAGCGTCAAAGAGAAGTATGGAATTTGAGTCATATTCAGTGATACTTGCTCCTGCAGTGGAAAAGGAATTGGCGGATATTTATGCCTATTTCTCGGAACAGTTCTCAGAAGAAATTGCCAAAAGACGAATTGGGATGATTGTTGAAGCTTTGGAGAGTTTGCAGATTTTTCCTGAACGTGGTTTTAACGCTGATAATCGTTTTGGTAAGCAGGTAGACCCGCCACATCTAACCCGAGGTTACGTTATTGGAAAAGATTACATCGTCCTCTATCGCGTAGTGAAAAATGAAGTTCGAGTTGGACACCTTTTTGCGACCAAGAGTGATTATGTCAAGTTGTTGAAGTAAGGGGTTGGCGATTGCATATATAATTCAATAAAACTAATATAGATAGGAGGATATCGTCAATGAGTTGCGTTAAGAGAGAAATTTTGCCAGTTGGTCAAGGTGCTTTTTATTTAGAAACTTTGATGCTAAGAGGAAACGAATATAGGGTTATATATGATTGTGGTTCGGCTACTGATGTAACTTATGTGGAGACTCAAATAAAAGCTAACTTAAATAAAAATGAAGAAATTCATGCTGTATTTATATCGCATCTAGACGATGATCATGTGAACGGGCTGGAATTTTTACTAAAGCATTGTAACGTTAAGAATCTGTTCTTTCCATTAATAACCAAACAAACAAAGCAATTTAATGCAATTAGAAATCTCATTAATCCTCAATCTCGATTTTTAACTCAATTTATTAATAGTGAAGGGAATAGTATTCGAGAGTTAGAGGGTGGTTCAGAGGTACAATTACATCCAATTTCAGAAGATGCAAGTAATGATAATAGAGTAATAGAGGTAACTCAAGCGATATTTGGTAGTAATTACAGAAAATTGGGGTGGATATATCTTCCGCATAATTTTCG
Organism: Streptococcus sp. 2018110; assembly: GCF_019754115.1. Taxonomy (NCBI): domain Bacteria; kingdom Bacillati; phylum Bacillota; class Bacilli; order Lactobacillales; family Streptococcaceae; genus Streptococcus; species Streptococcus sp. 2018110. The sequence goes on from NZ_JAIJZO010000003.1 coordinate 99,666, forward strand.
TGAAGATACGAGAAAACAAATCTTCGAGACAGAATTAAAAAAAATAAGTTTAAGTATGAGTATTTTAGATTTGAATGGACAAGTTGATTTACAGAAATTAAAAAAACTATGGAGTCAAGGGACAAATTCGGATAAAAGCGAGATTAAAAAAGCTTATTCAAAAGTTCCTGGAAGTTTAAATGTAAATTCAATGATGTTATATTCTGGTGCAGATCTGCCTTTTAATGGTTGTTCTAATAAATGTAGATTATTTTCCTGCATTTACCACCATAATGGGAACTATGAATACATATGTTTTAATGGTTGTCTTTATACAGGTGACTATGAATCTGGTAAATACGATTGGAATAAAAAAAAGTGGATTAGTTGTAAACAAAAATGGGATTCTGTTGAAAATGTCTACTCTAAGTATTTTAGAAATATTGGCCTTGTTCAAATTCCACATCACGGTTCAAGACATAATTATAATGAAGGATTTAGAAAGAAGATTAATTTCGCTGCTTACTTTGCATCGGCTGGAAAACATAATAGATATAGGCACCCGCACAAGGAAGTTTTAGTTGATTTAATTTCAAACCAAAAATGTATTAACACGATAACTGAGGACGCTAACTCAAAAATGACTTATTATTGTCATTGGTAATAAAAAAACAAGAAAGAACACACATGAGAATCGCAGACAAAAACGTTACTCGTGCCGTCCTTGAACGCCACGGGTTTACCTTTAAGAAGTCCTTCGGTCAGAATTTTTTGACCGATACCAATATTTTACAGAAGATTGTGGACACGGCAGAGATTGACCAGCAGGTCAATGTCATCGAGATTGGGCCTGGAATCGGGGCCTTGACCGAGTTTTTGGCAGAAAATGCTGCTGAGGTCATGGCCTTTGAGATTGACGACCGCCTGATTCCGATTTTGGCGGACACCTTGGGCCGCTTTGACAATGTGACCGTGGTCAACCAAGACATCCTAAAGACCGACCTGCAGACCCAGATTCAGAATTTCAAAAATCCTGACCTGCCTATCAAGGTCGTGGCCAATCTGCCTTACTATATCACCACTCCTATCCTCATGCACCTGATTGAGAGCAAGATTCCCTTCAGCGAGTTCGTGGTCATGATGCAGCGGGAGGTTGCCGACCGCATTTCTGCCGAGCCAAACACCAAAGCTTACGGTAGCCTGTCCATTGCGGTCCAGTACTACATGACTGCCAAGGTAGCCTTCATCGTGCCTCGGACCGTCTTTGTGCCCGCACCAAATGTGGACTCCGCCATTCTCAAAATGGTCCGCCGCGAGCAACCCCTTGTGAGCGTCAAAGACGAAGATTTCTTCTTCCGGGTGTCCAAGGCCAGCTTTGTGCACCGCCGCAAGACCCTGTGGAACAACCTGACCAACCATTTCGGCAAGTCCGAAGAAGTTAAGGACAAGCTGACGCAGGCACTTGGCATGGCAGAGCTGGAAGCCAGTGTCCGTGGAGAAGCACTTTCTATGGCAGACTTCGCGCGTTTGTCTGACAGCCTCCAGGAAGTTGGCTTATAAAAAAATATTTGATTGTGGAGAAATCTGCAATCAATATTTAGTTTATTTAGAATTTATAGTAGTTTTCTACTTGCCTTGTCCGTTGACAGTGGGGAGAAAGCTTGCTATACTGAAATGTAACTAACTTTTGAAAAATATTGTCTGCAAATTGGCAGAATATTTACAAAAACAAGAGAGGGTTTCCCTCTTTTTTTATGAAGGTATCCTTATGTTTAAAAACATGTTAAAAAAGCATCCCCATTTAGTTGCTCTTGGCCTATTTGTGGGCTTTTCTTTATTATTATTGGTTCCTCACTTGCTGACCAAGGGCATGGTGACAGGTGCGGACTTGATTTTCCACTACAATCGTTTCTATGATGCGGCTATGCAGATGAAGGAGGGGAATTTCTCCTATATTATCAGTTTGTATGGCTATCAGCAGTCAGGACGGATTGTTAATGCTCTCTACGGGCCTTATTTTGCCTATCTACAAGGAGCGCTAGTTCTTTTGAGTGGGACCTGGTTCCGCTATCAGATTTTGTCCAACCTTCTTTTGGGCACTCTGAGTGCGACTTCCCTCTATCTCCTCATGCGTGAGGTCAAGGTCAAATATGCTCATTCCATCCTCTTGTCCCTCTTCTTTGTAACGACCTACTCGATTCAGTATTGGTGGGCAACTCAAGGATTTACCAGCTGGGGAGTGGCCCTCTTTCCACTTTGTTTGATTCCTGCGGTTCGTTTCCTACAGACTAAAAAAGTACCGATATTCCTCATGGCAGGAGCGGTAGGGCTCATGTTGCAGGTTCATATGCTATCAACCTTGTTCTTGGTCATTGCCTATGGTGTTCTCTTCCTGATTGGTTGGTGGAAATCAGACCAAAAAATGAAGATTATTGGTCAAGTATCCCTTTCGGTAGGAATTTTCTTACTTCTGACCATCAATATTTGGTTGCCGCTTGTCTATATCAATGCGACCAACACCTTGGTGCCACCATTTGTTAACAAAAAATTTGTCCTCAATACTGTAACATGGCTAAAAACAGCCTTTCTATACTATCCATATCCATTGCCAATTTTCTTTGGAATCTATCTCTATTTCTTGGTGAAAAATTGGAAGAAACAATCGCTGGTTCTGGGTGGTCTTGCTCTGACCTACGCAGTGTTTTTGATCTTATCAACCAACCTCTTCCCTTGGCAGTTGTTTGCAGGGAAAGGAATCACACTTGTCGAATTGATTCAATTTCCCTTCCGCTTTTTCCTCTACGCCAATGCTCTTTTACTGGCAGTCGTAGGAGTCCAGGTGTCTGGCTTGTCCGACAAACTGCAGAAAATCTTTTCAGGTGTGGCCCTTGCCTCCTTGCTTATTTCGGTTGGTTTCCTCTGGAATCAGAGTTATAAGGAAATCAATGGGCATTACTATAGTGATACCTTCCTGCAAAAACGAATTCATACGACTCTGTACGGTACAACGGAAGAGTTACGGGCTTCTTTCCATTCTAAAGACTTGGGCGAATTTATCCACATTGCTCAGAAATCAACGCCAGACTACGTACCAGACTTGTCAGATAGTACAGGTCACATCACCAATGAAGAGTCGGATAATACCTACTTTACCTATCGTGACCAAGTGATTTTACCAAATCAAGACTTTACCAAAGAAGTTGATGGTGATCAGCTGGTGGTGACTTGGACGGCGTCGGAAGCAGAAGAAACAGCCCTGCCAATCATTGTCTACCAAGATAGTCAGCTCGTTTTGAATGATCAGGTCTTGGATAGAGAAGGAATGGAGCTTTCCACAATTGGTGTACCAACGGTTACTAGCCAAACAGGGCAGAATACCCTTGTCCTATCCTACAAGCAACAGTGGTGGTTATCGCCAGTTATCTTTATCAGTTTGACTGGATGGCTACTCTGGTTGATTTACTATATCTTTGCCTATCGAAAATCAATCTTTCCTAAGAGAGAAATGTTATGAAACAAATCAATCCCAAGGCAAGCAAGCAATTTATTCTGGTTATGATTATGACCATTTTGCTGGCGATGGGGCGGGCCCTTTTGTTAAGCGGTGTATCTTTTCCGCTCTGGTTTATTCCTCTGCCCCTGCTTGCCTATTCTATTTTTACCTTTTATGTATTGGCCTTGCTTGATAAATATGAGAAATTTGTAAAGACCAAAACCTTTGCCAAGTATGTCGGCTATTTTCTAGGTTTTCTATATCTTGTCAACCTGGTTTATCGGCTCAATGCCAAGAAGTATCAACCCTGGAATATTTTTCGTAATAATCTCTTTCAGTTTGAACTTCTATTGATGTTGCTTCTTCCAGTATTGTTGGCATTGTTGTGGCGGAAGAATGCAGGAATCAGAGAAAAATTAAGTAAGTGGTCAGCCAGTCATTTGGTGCCGGATAGCTATTTGCTCTTGACCAGCTTGCTTTCTCTCAGTCCACTAGCTATATCTTATTGGAAAGATAGCCATTATGAGAGTTTGGTTGAGAAAGGTTCTTACATAGAGTTTTTCAGCCAGACACCCTTGTTTGCACCTATTCATTTTATAGGGACCTACATTTTTCTTCGCTATCTTCATAAGGCATTTGTAGAGTTTAAGGCCAATCGGACCAATGTCCACAGCATGCTCTTTATCAGTTTGGCACTGGCTACGCTATCGCATATTGGTTATCAGGCTTCTATGGCTGGGGGAACGGGTTCTTATTTCACACGCCACCTCTTTCCAGGAGCCATTGTCTTCCAAATTGCCTGCCTCTTTTTCCTCAATGTCATCATTAGCCTAGTTATCAACCGCCAAATCTTATCTGTTGCCGTGATTGCTAGTCTAAACGTCATTTTGGTTACGGCCAATTTTCTCAAATTCCGCTACCGTTCGGAGCCAATGACCCCCAATGACTTCAAATGGATTGGGAATATGGGGATGATTCTCAGTTTCATCAGTCTACGTGTTGTCTTGGTATCGCTCGTCTTTATAGTCCTCCTTGTGTTTATCTACCGACGTATTCACAAAAAGTACTTCCAAGGGAGGATTGTCGCTTCTATCTGGAAACGATTGGCAGGAATTTCAGTCATTGTGTCCCTAATTTTGGGAATGGGCTGGGCAATTCGCAATGAAAAAGACCACAAGATTGTTGGTTGGATTCCTATTCTTTCTCAGGTTAATAACTGGCGTAACGTGGACTGGAAGGGATATGCTTTTGTAGCTCGTTATCGCACTCTTTCATTCCTCTGGTTGCAGCAACTCAGCAAGACCAGTATGGAAATGCCTGAGAATTACTCTGAGAAGACCATGAAGGCTATTGTGAAGAAGTACACCGCCTTGGCTGAGGAAATCAATGCAGAACGGACAGGTCAATTGACTGACCAGACGGTAATCTACATTCTTAGTGAGAGTTTGGCTGACCCGCGTCGAATTCCAGGCGTGACCCTTAGTCAAAATGTCCTTCCAAATATTGAGTACATCATGAGCCAGACTACCAGTGGCTTGATGAAGAGTGACCACTATGGTGGTGGTACGGCTAATATCGAGTTTCAGGTCTACAGTGGTCTGCCCTTCTACAATTACAGCTCATCCATTTCTTCAGTCTATTTGGATGTGGCGCCTAATATGAAGAAGTTGCCAAGTATCAGTGACCTCTATCCAGCAGATAATCGTATCGCTATCCATCCTTACTACGATACCAGTTACAACCGAAATTCTATCTATAAGCAACTGGGGATTGAGCAATTTTACACTCTCAATAGCGCCAAGTATCCTCTTGCTGTGACGCCTGAGGATTATCAGGGGAATTTTGTCAGCGATAAGAAGACCTATAACTTGATTTTGGATCAAGTACGTTCTGCCGATACCAGCTTTGTGTCGGCTATTACCATGCAGAACCATGTTCAGTGGAATTCTCTAGAGCCTGCTGGTATAACAGCTTCGGGTGAGGGCTTCACGGCTGAGGAAAATGAAAACTTGACCAGCTATGTTCGCCTCCTATCCTTTACGGATCAGGCAACAAGGGATTTTCTAGACCAGCTTAAGACCTTGGATAAGAAAGTGACAGTTGTTTTTTACGGGGACCACCTACCAGGTTTGTATCCAGAGTCTGCTTTCGTGACGGACCCAAGCGCGCAGTACAAGACAGATTATTTCGTGTGGAGTAATTTTGAAACAGAAGACTACCATTATGATTTGGTCAATTCTAGCGACATGAATGCTCTTATGCTGGAGACGACCAATAACAAGGTCAGTCCTTACTATGCCCTCCTGACAGAAGTGCTTCATAAGGACCGAGTAGGACAGGCTGAGCGGGATGCGAAAGTTGCAGAAGAACTCAAACTGGTCCAATATGACCTATCCACAGGAAAAGGCTACCTTTTGAAATACAAAGACTTTTTCAAAGTAGCGACTGAAACGACAGAATAAAAATAGACCAAGTCAGATAGCTGGCTTGGTTTCTTCTTTATGTGAAAAAGGACACAAACATAGGAAGACGTGGTATAATAATTATGTTTACAAATGATTTTTAATCGTGAGTGTAGAGGTGAAGTATGAATCGTTTTGGTAGGACATTAAAATTGATACGAGAGGGAAAGGGGAGGAGTCTGGCGGAGGTCGCCAAGGGACATATTTCTACTTCTCAACTTTCTCGGTTTGAAAATGGGGAATCCGACATCACTGTTAGTAAATTATTTGGTGTGCTGGCGGAAATGAATGTGGATGTGGACGAGTTCGTGTATGCTAGTCAGGATTTCAAAAAAGATGAGCTGACTAGAATTTTGGAACAACTAAAACAATCCATCTATATCAGAGATGTTGTAACCATAAAGAAAATCTTGTCTGAACAATTAGCAAAAGCGGAAAGAGATTCTCGTAGGGAGTTTCATCGGTTGAATGCTATTTTAATCATGTATAAACTGAGCGACTTAGATAAGACAGTAGTTGTTTCGAAAGAAGATACAGCCTTTTTAACGGATTACTTATTTCGAGTTGAGAATTGGAGCTACTATGAGATCTTACTATTTGCGAATACGATTGACAAATTGGGTCATCAAACAATGATGCTTTTTTGTAGAGAGTTACTTCATCGTACACAGTTTTACTGTGAAATGAAACAACATCGATTGGTAGTTTCTCAAATTTTACTTAGTGCCTATCTCGTCAGCGTTCAACATAAGGAACTTACCGATGCAGTCTTTCTTGAAAAGACCATCAAAAGTCTGTTTTTCGATGAAACGGAAATTTTTGAACGGATTTTGTTTAAATTTGGTAAGGCTTTTTATGATTATCGAAAGACAGGAAGTGCCAATGCTATCTTAGAGATGAGAAAGTGTATCGAACTTTTACGAGCTGTTGATAGTCAAAATATAGCGGATTGGTATGAAACGATACTTGAAAAAATAGTGAACGAGAAATAGTTGCATATAGGGGACGTATGGAAACAGCTTGAATTCGTATTCTATAATGTAGATGAAAGTGACCAAATGTTTGCTTAGAAATCTATCAAACGGTGGAGGGGAAATGAAAAAGAGGAATTTTTGGCTAACCTTATCTTGTATTTTTGCAGTATCCCTGCTCAATGTTGGCTTTCTGTACCAATATCGCTATATTATTGATGCTATTGCGACTGGAGATAGACAGGCCTTTGCGTCATATTTTGTGCTGATGGGGCTAACTGTCCTTGTCATGCTGGTCTTTGAATACATTCGTCAGATTGCCAATGTCAGCTATCTCAATCAAGTAGGTTTCCAATTGCAGGCGACCTTTATTGGGAAAATTTTTAATTTACCTTTTAGGCAGTTTGTTGAGCAGGGGGCAGGAGCCTATATTTCCCAGCTCAATAATGATTTGGAGACGGTGAAAGAAGATTATTACGACGCCTTTTTTACGATTTTTCAAGGTGCTTGTACCTTTGGCATTGCCAGTTTGGCCCTTCTTAGCTTGGATGGTCTGACCGCTATTTTCTTGATTCTGATTTCATTCTTGCCAGTTGTGATTCCCTATTTGTTTAAAAAGCGGAGAAGGCTCAATCAGGAGGCGATTTCGGACAGTCAGCAGGTCTATAATACAAGGGTTTCAGATGTCTTTCTAGGTTATTTGCAAGTGAAAAATAGCCGCCAAAGACAGCAGGTTTTAGATGGGCTGAACGATCGCTATCAAGCAGTAAATGACAAGGTCAATCAGGCCACTCGAACGACAGTAACCATGCGGCTCTTAGTCGGTTTCGTCTTTTATCTGACCACTCTTTCGATTATCTTTATCGGTGGTTTTCAGGTCTTCTCTGGCGCCTTGACCATCGGTGGCTTGACAGCTATTCTGACCATTTCAGAGCAGTTGGTGGATCCTATTAATAGCATTGCGGCAGCCTTTTTGGACAGGCATGCCGTTAAGGAATTGAAGCGAGAGTTTGAGCTATCTACTTTGGGGCAAGAAACGAAGGGACAGGAACTAGCTTCAGCTTTCCAGAGCATGCAACTGGTCAAGGCTAGTTATGCTATCGGTGAGAAGCAGGTCTTTGAAGACCTGACCGTAACGTTTGAACGTGGCAAGAAGTATTTAATTCTTGGGGAAAGTGGTTCTGGCAAATCTTCCTTGGCTCTTATTTTGACCAAGAATAGCCAACTGCAAGCAGGGGATATTTACGTTGATAAAACCTCTCTTGCAGACTTGTCTTACCAAGCCATTCAAGACAAGATTGCCTATCTGCCACAAGAGGGAGCCCTTTTCCATGATACGGTTCTTTACAACTTGACCATGGGACGGGAGGTTTCAGCAGATAGGCTGATGTTTCTCGTTAAGACCATGAACCTTGACAGTCGTTTCCCAAGTTATGCTTCTTTGAGCGAGGAAATTAGTGATGATAGCGGACTGTCTGGCGGACAAAAGCAGCGCCTGCTCTTGATTCGTGCCTTGTTGCAAGATAAGGACATCTTGTTGCTGGATGAAAGTCTGTCTGCCTTGGATCAGGAAACCTATACAGTAATTGAAGCCTACCTTACCTCACTAGCAGATAAGACGCTCATTCATATTTCCCACCGTGTGTCCGATGAGGTCCTTTCTCGTTATGATGGTGTGGTACGGATTGGGGAGAGCAATTAATTTTTTGTCAGATTGTTCCTATCTAGGAGGAGTTATGAAAAAAATCATCTATCAATTGCGGTTTGTTATTGCCATTCAGTTGGTTTTCCATATCTTATATAGTTTGACCAATGTTGTTTTGCCGGAGTTAAATAAGTATCTTTTTGACCATATTTTTCAGATGGGCTGGACAGGGCTTGTATGGCTCTTGTTGGCCTACGCTTTGACCATCATTGCCAATTCAGTTTTTCAGTACGTTTCCCAGGTTTATGAGTGGAAGGTGTCTCAGGGCTTCTATGTCACGGCAAAAAAAGGCCTGGCAAACAGCTTGTTATCACAGCCTTTAGCTAAATTTTCAGAGAAGAATGTCTCTGCCTATTTGTCCATTTTTGACAACGATTTGGAAACCATTGAGGAGAGTTATCTGAGTCCTCTCATGGACATTATTCGCTCTAGCTTGAGCATGCTCATCTATGCGGTTTCCCTCTTTCTCTTTGTTCATCCGCTGGTTGCGGTTGGGATTATTCTATCGTCTGCCTTGGCGGTCTTCATTCCCAAGTGGATTTCTGGCCCCCTTTCTCAGCGGCAGCGGGCATTTTTACAGAGTTTGGAAAGTTATTTTCAAGTGGTGACTGACCTCTTTTCTGCTAAGAACCGCGTTAATACCGAAACTTTCGGCTCCATCAGTCGTGTCCACCATCGGTCAGTAGAAGAAAGTGAACAGGCTCGTTTTCGCTTTGGGCAATTCAAGACCCTGGCTAATGTTGTCAATGGATTTTCCATGTTTTTGGTGCAATTAACAGCTTTTGGCTTGGTCGGCTACCTCTTGTTGCAAAAAGAGTTGACCATTGGAGCTGCCATTGCGACTTTTAGCTATGTTGAAAATTTCATCTATCCTATGAAGTACATCCTCTTGGATGTCAATTATATCCATTCAACCAAGGAAACAGTTGCCAATTTAGAAGACTATCTTGCTGGTCAGGTCTTGTCTGAGCAAGTGCCAAGCTATCTCAATGTGACAGCCTTAGAAGTCAGGGATGTGGCCTATCATGTGGGAGAATTAGCAGTCACCGATTTTTCCTATCGGTTTGACAAGGGGAAAAAGTATGCCATCATTGGTCCGTCAGCCAGCGGGAAATCCACTTTTCTACGAGTGTTGGCAGGAGAACTAGCTCTGGACAAGGGAAGTATTTCCTATCTGGAACATGATGTTTCACATGAAATGGAAGTAGCTACCGCCTTCTATCTCAGCCAGTTTGAACATCTTTACCATACCGATTTTGAAAGCAATGTGTCTGTTTTTGGAACTTATGAGAAGGGAAGAGATGTTATGCTTGGCTTGTTGAAGAGCTTGCCAAAGAGTTTACAGGACACCTTGCATACAACAACAGACCCCAGTCTCTTGAGTGGTGGCGAAAAAAATATCCTGTGTCTGCTCCGTGCCCTGATGAGTGGCAAGGACATCTTGCTCTTGGATGAACCGACCGCCCATTTAGACCCTGCCCTGACCAAGCAGGTCTTGACCAACCTCTTGCAGCTGGAGGACAAACTCATCGTTACCATCTTGCACCAATCAGACCCAGCCATCCTAGACATGTTTGAGGTGGTTTTGGAAATGCGTGATGGAAAATTGAGCGAGAAGATATAAAAATGACCCCAAGCCATCAACTTTGACTTGGGGTTATCCTTTATAAATAATGCGGAGGAAGGGATTTGAACCCTCACACCCGATGGGCACATGCGCCTGAAGCATGCGTGTCTGCCGTTCCACCACCTCCGCTTGCTTTTTATTATACTATTTTTAAATTGAAATGACTAGAGTAAAATGTAAAATCGAAACCGTTTGCGGTTTTTTCCTAGGAAATTTGGTATAATAGGAACAAGTACACACAAAGGAGTCTTCATTGCAAGGAAGAATTATCAAGGCCTTGGCTGGTTTTTACTATGTCGAGGCGAATGGACAGATTTATCAAACCAGAGCCAGAGGAAATTTTCGTAAGAAAGGCCAAACGCCCTACGTGGGTGATTTTGTGGACTTTTCTGCGGTGGAAAATTCAGAAGGCTACATTTTAAAGATTCATGAGCGAAAAAATAGCTTGGTTCGACCTCCTATCGTTAATATTGATCAGGCGGTGGTTATCATGTCGGCCAAGGAGCCTGATTTTAATGCCAATCTACTAGATCGTTTCCTAGTGCTTTTGGAACAGAAGGACATGGATCCCATTATCTATATCTCTAAGATGGACTTGGTAGAAGATCAGACGGAGATGGATGCCTTCAAGGCTATCTATGAGAAAATTGGCTATCCATTTGTCTATCATTTGGAGGAATTGACGCCATTATTGCAGGATAAGGTGACGGTCTTTATGGGGCAGACAGGGGTCGGAAAATCAACCCTGCTCAATCGCATTGCACCAGAATTAGCCTTGGAAACAGGGGCTATTTCAGATAGTCTGGGACGTGGTCGCCATACCACTCGTGCGGTCAGCTTCTACAATGTCTTTGGTGGGAAAATTGCGGATACGCCAGGTTTTTCATCCCTAGACTATGAAGTCAAGGAGGCTGAGGCTCTGACAGATTGTTTTCCAGAGATTGCGGAAAGCAGCCAGAACTGCAAATTTAGGACCTGTACCCACACCCATGAGCCGGATTGTGCGGTCAAGGAAGCTGTTGCTAGCTCTGCCATTTCCCAAAGTCGCTTTGACAATTATCTTCAATTCCTCAGCGAAATCCAAAATCAGCGTGAAACCTATACCAAGGTAAGTAAGAAATTCAAATAGAAAGTTGGTTCTGTATGTCACATTATAAGATTGCACCGTCTATTTTGGCGGCAGATTATGCAAATTTTGAAAAAGAGCTCAAGCGTCTAGAAAAGACAGGTGTGGAGTATGTGCACATTGATGTCATGGACGGTCATTTCGTGCCAAATATCAGCTTTGGGGCGGATGTGGTTGCGGCTATGCGTCCTCATAGCAAGCTGGTTTTTGATTGCCATCTCATGGTGTCCAATCCTGAAAATCATATTGAGACCTTTGCACGTGCGGGTGCAGATATTTTAACCATTCATGCAGAAGCAACGGTTCACCTGCATGGGACCCTGCAGAAAATCCGTGCCGCTGGTATGAAGGTTGGCGTGGTCATCAATCCAGGTACACCTCTTGTGACCATTGAGCCTGTGCTCAACTTGGTGGATCAGGTTCTGCTCATGACGGTCAACCCAGGTTTTGGTGGACAAGCCTACATTCCAGAAGTGGCTGAGAAGATTGAGGCCTTGGTCAAACTCCGTGAAGCCAAAGGCTTGAACTTTGACATCGAAGTGGACGGCGGAATTGACGACAAGACCATTCATTCAGCCAAAAATGCGGGTGCCAATGTCTTTGTGGCTGGTTCCTATCTCTTCAAAGGAGACTTGGATGCCAACGTTGCCAAATTGAGAGCGGCCCTCCATGATTAAGATTGCTGTCATTGCAGGCGGTTCCTTTGACTGCCTTCCTGAGCCTGCCGACCTCTATGTGGGGGTAGATGCAGGCTCTCTTCGTCTTCTGGACCATTCCCTGCCTCTTGACTGGGCCATGGGTGATTTTGACTCGGTGACTTCTGAGGAGTTGGGGCGGATAAAGGATCAAGCAGAGCGTTTTTTGCAAGCTCCTGCTGAAAAAGATGATACAGATTTGGAGCTGGCTTTAAAGGAAATCTTCAAGGTATATCCGCAGGCCCAGGTTCGCATATACGGTGCCTTGGGTGGCCGCATGGACCACATGATGACTAATCTATTTCTGGCTGCGGAGCCTGACTTGGCAACCTATATGGAGCAAATTGAATTGGTGGACAGTCAGAACGTCGTCCGTTTTCGACCTGCTGGCAGTCATAGGATTTTGCCGATTGCTGGTATGAAGTACATTTCCTTTATGCCGTCGGACCAGAGTCGCCTGACCATTCGTCATGCCAAGTACCCGCTGGATGCCAGCAATTATTTTTTCAAAAAATGCTATTCCTCTAACGAATTTATAGATAGAGACATAGACATTCAACTGGATAAGGGCTACGTAGTCCTTATCTACAGTAAGGATAAGAATTAGATGGATATTGTATTACTTATTTTGCTGATACTGGTCTTGATTGCCTTGGTTTTTCTTTATGGAAAATGGCAGAGCTTGGCCCTGCTTTTGCAAGATCAGGCAGAAGACACAGCAGACAACTTGTCTGATCAGCTCAGCTATCAACTAGAAAATGCAACCCTCAAACAGCAGCAAGCCATTCATCAGGAAGTAGAAAGACTCCGCACGGAGCTTTACCAACAGCTAACTGACATCCGTCAGGAGCTGAATAAGAGCCACTTGGAAACACGAGATGCCACCGACCGCCGTTTGCAGGCCATTCAGGAGTCCAATGAAAAACGCCTGGAAGAAATGCGGCAGACGGTTGAGGAAAAGCTGGAGAAAACCCTGCAAACCCGCCTACAAGCCTCCTTTGAAACGGTGTCCAAGCAATTGGAATCGGTCAATCGTGGTTTGGGCGAAATGCAGACGGTGGCGCGTGATGTGGGCAGTCTTAACAAGGTTTTGTCTGGCACCAAAACCCGTGGTATCATGGGTGAATTGCAGCTGGGACAGATTATCGAGGATATTTTGACACCTAGCCAATATGAACGAGAGTTTGCCACGGTTTCAGGCTCTAGTGAGCGCGTGGAGTATGCGGTCAAGCTACCAGGACGGACGGAAGGTGATTATATCTACTTGCCAATCGATTCCAAGTTTCCGCTGGCGGATTACTACCGCTTGGAAGATGCTTACGAAAGTGGGGACAAGGACCAGATTGACCTCCATCGGAAAAATCTCTTGGCTGCTATCAAGCGCTTTGCCAAAGATATTCAGAACAAGTACCTCAATCCGCCTGAAACGACTAACTTTGGCGTGTTGTTCTTGCCAACCGAAGGGCTTTATTCAGAGGTGGTCCGCAATCCCATTTTCTTTGATGACCTACGCCGTCAGGAAAATATCGTGGTAGCAGGACCGACCACTCTTTCTGCCCTGCTCAATTCTCTCTCCGTCGGCTTTAAGACCCTCAACATTCAACGGTCAGCCGATGATATTTCCAAGGTCTTGGGCAATGTCAAGCTGGAATTTGGCAAGTTTTCTGACCTCTTGCTTAAGGCTCAGAAACAACTCAATCAAGCCAGCAGCAATATTGACAAACTCCTAACCACTCGCACCAACGCTATCGAGCGTAGTCTTCGTACCATTGACCTGTACGAAGATGACCAAACCAAGGGACTGCTTGGCTTGTCCCCATTAGATGAGGAAGATAATGAAAATTAACCAAATGAAAAAAGATGAATTCTTCGAAGGATTCTATCTCATCAAGACCGCAGATGTCCGTCAAACACGGGCTGGCAAAGACTACCTAGCTTTGACCTTCCAGGATGATACTGGTGAGATTGAAGGCAAGGTCTGGGACGCCCAGCCAGGGAAAATCAAGGATTTTACTGCTGGGACAGTTGTTCACATGCAGGGACGCCGCGAAGTTTACAATAATACACCCCAAGTCAATCAATTGGTTCTCCGTTTGCCAAAAGCTGGCGAACCAAACGACCCTGCGGATTTCAAGGAAAAACCGCCTGTGGATGTCAAGGACACAAAGGATTATCTGAGCCAGATGATTTTCCGCATCGAAAATGCCACTTGGCAGAGGATTGTCCGTGCTCTTTACAGCAAGTACGACAAGGAATTTTATTCCTATCCAGCGGCCAAGACCAATCACCATGCCTTCTATTCAGGCTTGTCCTTCCATACGGCGACCATGGTCCGTTTGGCTGATAAAATTGGTGACATCTATCCCCAGCTCAATAAGAGCCTGCTCTTTGCTGGAATCATGCTGCATGACCTAGCAAAGGTGATTGAACTGACAGGACCTGATAACACAGGCTACACTGTCCGTGGCAATCTGATTGGACACATTTCCTTGATTGATGAAGAGATTACCAAGGTTTTGGTGGAATTGGGCATCGATGACAGTCTGGAGGAAGTGACTGTTCTGCGCCACGTTATCCTCAGCCACCACGGCCTCTTAGAGTATGGTAGCCCAGTCCGTCCGCAGATTATGGAGGCGGAAATCCTCCACATGATTGACAACATCGATGCGGAAATGATGATGATGCTGTCGGCCTTGGACAAGGTTGGCCCAGGCGAGATGACCAACCGTATCTTTGCCATGGATAACCGCGCCTTCTATAAGCCCAATATCGACTAATGGCAGTTAGGATAGTGTCTCGACAGCCCCTTACTAAAGGCTGGTCCACGGACCAAAAGTACAAGGTCCAGCTAGAAGATGGTCGCTTTGGTCTGTTGAGAATAGCAGAGCGACCAGCCTATGAGGCTAAGCGATTAGAGTTTCAGTTAGTTGAAAACCTGTTTGGTCTAGGTTTGCCTGTGGCAGTGCCACTAAGTTTTTGGGCGGATGACTTGTCCGTATACACCCTCTATGAATGGGTGGAAGGTCAGGACATGAATGAAGTGGCTTCCGATCTGCCTGATTCTGTCTTGTATGATTTGGGCTGTCAGTCAGGGCAGTTTTTGCGAACCTTGCATGCTCTACCGATTGACCAAGGTCAACGGGACTGGAACAGTTTTTATCAGGCTAAGATTGATAGTAAATTAGCTGCCTACCAAGCAGCTAGTCATTCCTATCCAAATGGTCAAGCTATGATAGACTTTGTCCAGACCAATCGTCACTTGCTTGAAGGGAGACAGATTGCCTACCATCATGGAGATTTTCATACAGGGAATTTTCTACTGGGAAGAGATGGAAAACTAAAAATCTTAGACTTTGATCGCTACGACATAGGAGACCCCTGGGAAGAATTCAACCGTTTGATTTTCACGGCAGATTTGTCTCCAGCCTTTGCGCGTGGTCAGGTAGATGCCTATTTTGAAGGAAGCGTTCCAGAGGAATTTTGGAGACTTATGGCTCTTTATGTAACAGTAAATAGTCTAGGCGCTCTTTCTTGGGCAGAACAAATAGATTCCGAACAAATTCCATTGATGAAGTTGCAAGCGCAGAAGATTTCTGAATGGTATGAATATTTTAATCATCATCTTCCAAGGTGGTATATGTAAGCGATAAACAAAATACGAAAAAGACGGACTTTTTAATCAAAAAAGTTCGCTTTTTGTAGTTTGTTGTGATATAATAGAAAAAAGTGAAAGAGGATGATTTTATGAAATTAAGAAGAAGTGAGCGTATGGTTGTCATTTCCAATTACCTCATCAACCACCCTTATGAATTAACTAGTTTGAATACCTTTGCGGAAAAGTATGAATCTGCCAAGTCATCTATCTCAGAGGATATTGCCATCATTAAAAAGGCTTTTGAGGAAAGCTCTATCGGGCATATTGAAACCATTACTGGTGCCAGTGGAGGAGTTGTTTTTACTCCATCAATCTCTAAGGCAGAGTCTGTCGAAATTGCACAGGCCCTTCGTGATCAGATGGCCGAAAGTAATCGTATCTTGCCAGGCGGTTATATCTATTCATCTGACTTGCTGTCTACACCGCATATTTTGAAAAATGTCGGTCGTATCATTGCAGATGCTTTCAAAGATGAAAAGATTGATGCGGTCATGACAGTTGCGACTAAGGGTGTCCCTTTGGCCAATGCTGTTGCCAATGTCCTTAATGTACCGTTTGTTATTGTGCGTCGTGATTTGAAAATCACAGAAGGTTCAACCGTTTCTGTCAACTATGTGTCAGGATCTAGCGACCGTATCGAAAAGATGTTCCTGTCTAAGCGTAGTTTGAAGGCAGGAAGCCGTGTCTTGATCGTCGATGACTTCTTGAAAAATGGTGGCACCATCAATGGTATGATTAGCCTTTTGTCTGAGTTTGACTCAACCTTGGTAGGCGTGGCTGTCTTTGCGGAAAACCAAAAAGGGGACCGTAGCGTAGCTAACTACAAGTCTTTGCTCGCTGTGACCGACATCAATGTCAAGGAAAACCGAGTTGATGTAGAGTTGGGAAATATTTTTGAATAACATTTACCAACCTGCGCTCAAAGAGAGCTAAACTAGTCTCTCTTTTGATTATTCGTGCATAAAAAAAGCTGAATTTTCAGCTCAGATTGGAGGAAGGTCCGTTTCGGACATCTTCCTTCAATCTTTTTTGTTCTGCAGTCAAAATAGTATAAAATTTTTACAATTATGCTTTGACCTGGCTAAATAATTATTTTTCTATAAATAAAGTTGCATATATGGTTGTATTATTTACTTTTTTATTATATAATGGACTAGTAATTATAAGACAAAAGGAGAACGATATGTCACGTATTAAATTAACCCCAGATGAGCTCCGTACTTCTGCGATTCGCTATACAGAAGGTTCAGATAACATTGATGCTATTTTATCATCTTTGTCAAATGAGCAATCTGTTATTCGTGAAAACTGGGAAGGTACAGCTTTTGACAGTTTTGATGCTCAATTTGAAGCGCTTAAGCCAAAAATTGTTGAATTTTCTGAGTTGCTTCGAGATATCAATGCCCAATTGAATAAAGTTGCTGACATTATCGAGCAAACAGATGCAGACATTGCAGCGCAAATCAATGGCTAAGGGTTGACGAAGTTCAAATGCTAGGAAGGCGCCAGCCTTCCTATTTTTTATCGAAATGAAGGAGATATGAAAAATGGATAAACAGCGCATTTTGAAGTATGGGAGAAATGCTTTGCTGGTCTTACTTTTGCTTCTATCTATCATTGGATTAAATATTGCCGTTCAGAACAACACGAGTATTTCCAAGAAAGAGCAAGAAGCAGGGCAACAAAATATTAAGCTGGATGTTGCCTTGGTAAATGAAGATAATACTGTAACCCTAAATAGTACGGAATATAATCTTGGTGCTAGTTATGCAAAAAATATCGAAAAAAATACTGCCCATAACTGGTCAACTGTCAGTCGTGGTACGGCTGACAAGGGGTTAAAAGAAGGGCTTTACCAATTGGTTGTGACCATCCCAAGCGATTTTTCAACAAAAATCTTGGATATCAACAATACCAATGTGGATAAAGCGACAATCACGTATAAGATTAATGCAAATGGTAATTTGCAGGTAGAGAATGAAGCTGTTAAGGTGGCAAAAGGAATTATTGCAGACCTACAGAGTCAGCTGATTGATATGTATATGGCCAGCATTCTCGGGAATCTTTATCAGGCACAACGAAATGTTCAGACCTTGTCAGATACAAAGGTGACCAATATTGCTGTTTTTAGGAACAATCTCTATCAAACAGCTGTTGATTTTAAGACACTTTTTCCGAATTTGACTTCGACGGCTGATTCAACATTGGCAGCTAATAATCTTTTGAAAGAAGCGCTTTCTGGCAACGTGACGGCATATGATAGCCTAAATACTGCTCAGACGGGACTAAAAGATAATTTAGCTACCTTGATTGAACAACGAAATCAGGGAAAACTATCACAGGAAGAATTTTCAGCTTCGCTTTTAGCAATGAATAGCTCTGTACTCAGTGCTGAAACGGATCAGTTGTTTGCAACGACTAAAACAACCCAAGAGGTGCTCTCGGGGCAGTTGGGGGCAGCAGCGATAGACGAGACGGGTGAAGCTAGTGGCTATGTTGGTTTGGTTGAAAAGTTGGATCAAGCCATTGCCGATTTACAGGTAGCAATTGAAGCTGAGAGTACGAAATTAGCAGAGCATGAGGCTGCGATTTCTGACTTTGCTGAAACACATTTAACCACTTACTATGGCGATAGTCTGGAAACAATCCACATTGGAGCGGTTTTGGGTAAGAGTACAGAGTTGCCGATTTCTCTAGCATCCTATCAAACGAGCTTAGACCAGTTGATTTTGAATCAATTGGCAGGTTTACCAAGCTTGACTCCTGCAGATCTGACTGCTGATTTAAACAAATTGGATCCAAAGGCAGCGAGTCAGATTCAATTTGACGCAGCATTTGCGCAAGCGCATTTTGGTGAACACTTTGTAGCTTCTAATGATTTGAAAGAATTACAGGCTCTTGCTAAAGAGTTAGAACCGCATCTTCAAGCTGCTGCAGATTTTAAAATTCCTACTCCAACAACTCGTGCCACTCTTTCTTTAGAAATTCCTAGCGGGTTTGATTTGGTATCTTGGGAATTGAATGGCAATAGCTATACTAATCCTAGTGAAGTTGTTGCTTTGCAAAAGGATAATACAGTAACCGTCACTCTCCAATATGAAAAGAGTCAGACGACCACGGTTTCAACAACGGTAGTAACGGATTCAACTTCAACTTCGTCAACGACGAGTTCGAGCTCATCGGAAGCGAATACTGAATCGACTACGTCACCGTCCACTGGTACACCTGTCACGACAACTGAGATGGCGCAGGGGAGTGTCAAAGTAAGTGTTAATAATCTGGAAGTCACAACAGCAGGATTTGATTGGGAAAACTTCTTAAAAGAACAGGAAGCTTATCGTAAAGCAGAGGTTGCTTATGCTGCAAAAGTTAGTGAAATCATTTCCAAGTATAATCAAGCTAATCGTTTATTAGATCAATATTATCCTGTTAATACTGTAACTAGTGAACGTAGCAGTTTGACGGATAGTTTCTTCAACCAAGATGCGAAATCCCTGTTGACCTCTTTAGTCACGAGCTCCATTACAGCTAATTTACAATCCTATTCTGAAGCGCGTGCACAAGATCAAGCTTTGAAGGAAAGATTGGCTGAGTTAGAAGGACGCAAACAAGAATTAAAAGATCAACTCCAATATATCAGCACGACAAATAGTGATTTGGCTCAACAGATAGCGAATCAGCTGGCATTTTTGGAGGATGTCAAGGCACGAGCTCAGTCTATTGCAGATGGTCAGGAGCAACAAACTGCTCTTCAAGGAACGCATGATACAGAACTTGCGGCGCTCGCTACTGAATTGGATGCTTCCCTTTCTATTACAGGTGAGGTAAAATCCCTTTCAGAACAGAACGTTGAGGAGGCGACTAATGTCAATACCGTCTTCACTACATTTACTAATGATGTACAGGCTGCTCAAGAAAGCGGAGAGAATCTATCTTCTGAGGCAACTGCCCTGATGGAGAGGTTTGAATCAGAATTGGCTGAAAATGGCGACTTTGTAAAAACCTTTACTTCTGTCTTAAGCAATACCTATGACAATGGCGTACCCAATGAAGTGATTTTGGATTTCTTGTCCGCACCATTGACAGAATCGTCTTCATCTGTAAAAGCAACAGTCAACACCTACAGACCTTTCACCTGGATTTTACTCTTGGAGATGGTGGCCCTGTTTGCAGCTTATGTTTTTGGTACTCATCGTGTGATTAAGGCTGTGAAAGATAAGTTTAAAGTGAGCCGTCTCGAGGATACAGATTTAGTAACGGTAACTGTGCTCAGCATTCTATCACTTCTGGTCGGTGGATTGATCGGGGTTGTATCAAGTCAACAGTTGCAGATTGATAGCGAGTTGATCCCGACTTGGGTGCTGATGATTACCTTGTTTAGCCTATTACTAGCACAAGGTCAGTATCTATTGATAAAAAATGCCAAAGGACTTGGCATGGGGATTAGCTTCTTCATGGTTATCAGCTTTATTTACCTATCCAATGCCATTGGTACAACTGCTAGTTTGACAGGCCTGCCTGCAACACTGAAAGCCATCAACCCTCTTTCTGTTTTAGAAAATAGTTTATCTGGTTACTTTGATGGCGAAGCTGCCAGTCTGACAGTGATTGCTACGGCGCTCGTATTGGGGCTTGGTTTTGCTGGCTTGAGTGCTTTTGTTGATGTGGAAAAATTCCTAAATAAAAAAGAGGATTAAATGAAAAAGATAGCACTTGTTCTTAGTTGCCTGGTTCTCTTTCTTCCGGTTGGGATAGAAGCGTCCGAACTTGGAGACAATAGTCTTCAAATTGATAGTTCACGCATTGAAGTAGAAAAAGAAAAGAAAATAGGTAGTCAGGATTTACTGGTCCAATCTTTGTTTTTGGCACCAGATCAAGCAGAATTGACTGCCAAAAAAGAAGCTGATCAAGTCTTATTAGAGCATCAGCTAAATAGCCTATTCCAAACTGGTGAGAAACCAAGCACGGATATTTTGCAAGTGGGGACCTTGTTTGATACTCGGACCCATAAGGTGATGACAACCAAGGTAGATAGTGGGACAGAGGGAGCTCCAGCAGGGCTTCTCTCTGGCCTGTTTTTTGCTTCTATTGTAGTTGGCATTCTATTGCTTGCAAGTTTAGCAACCTATTTGATGGGTAAGGATGAAGTAGGCCAGGAATAATCTTCTAGTGGTCTATTGGAGGAGATGAGATGGAGACGCATATCAATGTTACCTTACATGATGGAGGACGAATCAGGGACTTACGGATTCCGACTCACATTGAGGTTAGGAGATTAATCAAGGAGTTGGATAGCATCTTCGAAAAAGAGAATGCTAGAAAAAAATACCAACTCCATGTTGTTAATAAGGGGTTCGTTTTGGACGAAGGGAAAGTATTAGCCGATTATCCTGTGACAACGGGAGATATTGTAGAGGTTTTGGAGGTTTAGGGTGAAAGAAGAAACATTTGTCTTTGGTGGACAGGAATTTGTCTTTTTAAAGGGTGATAAAGAGTGGCACCTTGATGTAAAACGGTCTGATGTGGCAACGCAAGAGCTATCTGACCTGCTCTTGTTGGATCTGCACCACCCTCAATTTTTACAACAGGAAATGACGGTGGATGAAGATACAGTTCATTTCACCTATCATCTGGATGCATTTGGGCAAACCTTTGAGGACATGAAGGAGAAAGAGGTCTCTGAAAAACTACGACTTTCTCTCAATGTTTTAGAATTGAAGCAGGCTTTGAAATTGCCAATCACCTTTTTCGTGCATCCGTCATCTGTCTTTATTACTAAGGATGGTCGGGCCAAACTAGCCTATCGGGCTATCCCGGAGAAGATGGTGCCTCAGACCTTGGATGCTGCGGATTTGTTGAAGCAATTAAAATCTTATATCCTTGCCTTATTTACAGAGCATGATTTTATGGATCTTTACAATGGTGCGCTGGATGTGGTTCCTGTACCAGAGTTCTTAGATACCGTTCGCAAGGCAGAGGATATGGATAGTTTGGAAGGACTTTTGCAGGGCTATTTTCAGGATAAGTTGGAGGAGGAGAAAGCGACTTTGACAAGGGTTTCTCGCTCTAAGCACCGTCTCTATCGCTATGCGACTATCTGGCTTTCTGCCCTGGCAGGATTATTGGTCTTGCCGCTGATTTATCTAGTTTTCATGCACAATCCTTTCAAGGAAAAAATGCTGGATGCGGATACGGCCTTCATCAAGGTGGACTATCCTGGGGTGATTAGTGAGTTGGAGCGGGTAGAGGTTTCTAATCTTCCCTACACTCAAAAATACACTCTTGCCTATGCCTACATCCAAGGGTTTGATTTGAGTAATGAACAACGTTCTGTTATCTTAAATAATGTAACGCTCAAATCAGATGAGCAATACTTGGACTACTGGATTGAAATTGGTCGTGGGAATAGTCAAGAAGCTTTGGATTTGGCCAAGCGTTTGGATGATTCGGATTTGATTTTGTATGCTCTTTACCAGCAAATGGAACAGGTTCGTGAAAATACGACTTTGTCGGGAGAAGAGCGGGAAACAACCTTGGATGAGTTGAAAGCGGAGTATCAAAAGTATTGGGATACCCGAACTACGATTTTGAATGAAGATGGGTCACAGGTGGAAACAGGTACAAGTTCGACGTCTAGTTCAATCTCTTCTACAGAGTCATCATCAACGAGTCCATCAAGCTCGAGCGGGGAATAAGCAATGGCAGAGACAGTAGTTTTTTATAAAGATGGTTTTCGCTATGTGGCGGATGTGTCTGCTGGGAAAAAGATTCTTTTTCAAGGCACAGAAAAGGCACAGGTTTTTGTCTCCTCACTGGATACTCCTTTGACGATTTGGTTAGATGAAGCACAAGTTTGCTATGGCTATGATGGAGTGGAAGGAAAGCTTGTATCTGGTATGTCTTTGGCGGGGGGCGTGGTCTATCTTCTTCCGTCGGAGCAGGTGATCCTAGACCCTCTTGATAAGCAGGAATTGACCATCGGCCAGCATGCGGGAAATAGTTTTGTCCTTGCAGGGTCAAGTTGCCATGTCTTGCTCAAACGCAGTGACCAGTCATGGATGCTTTATCGTTTGGCGGGCTCCATCTATATCAATAACCTTTTGATGGAGAAAGGGGAAATGGAGCTGGCTCTTGGAGACGAGCTTGCTTTTGAGGATACTTTTTTCAAATTTTATGCAGATGAGGTCCTGGTTGCGGGTCCTGTAGAGGCTAGTGATGAGTTGGCTCGTAAGTCTGCATCGCGCTATGCTTTTTATGAGGATTATCCAGACTACCATCGTTCTCCACGGATTATCTATCGGAGTTCAGAAGACAGGGTGGCTATCAATGCGCCTTCAAATGCACCTTCAAAACCGTCTGACAGTTTGTTGAAATTAATCTTGCCTCCTCTTATGATGGTGGGGATTACATTGGTTATCATGATTTTCCAACCTCGTGGTCTCTACGTGCTTGCGACTATCGCCATGTCGATTGTGACGTTGGGGATGTCCATTGCTGGCTATATAAAGGGGAGAAAGGATTATCAGAAAGAGCTGAGAGACCGAGAGGGGCTCTATCATGACTATCTGGCTGATAAGGCCAAGGAGTTGGCTGGTCTGACCAAGTCGCAGAAAGATGGTCAGCTCTACCATTATCCTGCTATTGAGACCTTGGTGGATCTGGCAGATAGCTACCACCATCGGATCTATGAGAAGACGCCTCTTCATTTTGATTTCTTGTATTATCGCTTGGGTCTGGGTGAGGTTCCGGTGTCTTATGACTTGTCCTATGCTCAGACAGAACGGTCGGGCAAGCGGGATCCCTTGGAGTTGGAGGGTTTTCAACTCTATGAACAAAACAAGACCATTTCAGATATGCCCATTGTGGCCAATCTGTCCCATGGTCCTGTCGGCTATATTGGTCCGCGGGCCTTGGTGATTGAGCAGCTCCAACTCATGGTCAACCAAATAGCACTTTTCCATTCCTATCATGATGTGCAGTTTATTACCATCATGCCAGAGGAGGAGAAGGAGCAGTGGGATTGGATGCGGTTCTTGCCTCATGCGACCCTGCAGGACATGAATGTGCGTGGCTTCGTCTATAACCAGAGGACCCATGATCAGGTGCTCAACTCGCTCAATCAGATTTTGAAACTGCGCAGGGCTCAAAAGGAAGACAAGTCCAATCGGGAGTCTACCCTCTTCAGCCCTCACTATGTGGTCTTGGTGACGGATGAGAAGTTGATTTTGGACCATGTCATCATGGAGTTCTTCACAGAGGATCCGACGGAGCTGGGCTGTAGCCTGGTCTTTGTGCAGGATGTGCTGTCTTCTCTGTCTGAGAATATCAAGACCATCATTAACATCAAGGATCGAAACACTGGTCAGCTGGTCATGGAGGAAGGTCAGTTGCGTGAGATTGACTTCGCCTTGGACCACTTCCCAGTTGGCTATGATAAGGAGACCTTGGTGCGCCGCTTAGCTCCGCTTAACCACCTACAGAACCTCAAGTCTTCTATCCCTGAAACGGTGACCTTTATGGAGATGTACGGGGCTGAGACCTTTGAGGACTTGGGTGTTGTCAGTCGTTGGGAAAAGCATGCGCCTTATAAGAGTTTGGCGGTGCCTCTGGGTCTTCGTGGCAAGGAGGATATTGTCTATCTGAACTTACATGAAAAAGCTCACGGTCCGCACGGTTTGGTGGCGGGGACCACGGGTTCTGGTAAGTCAGAGGTCATCCAGTCTTATATCTTAAGCCTTGCGGTCAATTTCCATCCGCATGACGTGGCTTTTCTCCTCATCGACTACAAGGGTGGGGGCATGGCCAACCTCTTCAAGGACCTGCCTCACTTACTTGGGACCATCACCAACTTGGATGGCGCCCAGTCCATGCGTGCCTTGGTGTCCATCAATGCGGAGCTGAAGCGCCGTCAACGTCTCTTTGCGACCCATGATGTCAACCATATCAATCAATATCAGAAGAAGTACAAGCTGGGTGAGGTGAGTGAGCCCATGCCTCATCTCTTCTTGATCTCCGATGAGTTTGCGGAGCTCAAGACCAACCAACCTGACTTTATGAAGGAGCTGGTCTCAACCGCTCGTATCGGTCGGAGTTTGGGTATTCACCTAATCCTAGCCACTCAGAAGCCATCTGGTGTGGTGGATGACCAGATCTGGTCCAACTCTCGCTTCAAGCTGGCACTCAAGGTGGCAGATCGGAGTGACTCCATGGAGATGCTTAAGACGCCAGATGCGGCTGAGATTACCCAGGTGGGGCGTGGCTATCTGCAGGTCGGAAACAATGAAGTGTATGAACTCTTTCAGTCTGCCTGGTCTGGGGCTGATTACCAGCCAGATAAGGATGAGCAGGGGATTGAGGACCATACCATCTATGCCATCAATGACATCGGTCAATATGAGATTCTCAACGAAGACCTGTCGGGTCTGGATCAGGCTGAGTCCATCAAGGAGGTTCCGAGTGAGCTTCAAGCCATCGTAAGTAAGCTGAAAGCCTTGACAGAGCGCCTGTCCATCCAGGCCCTGCCGCAACCATGGTTGCCTCCGCTTTCTAAGGAAATCTTCCTGCAAGATCTCCGACCACAAGGTTTTAAGGACTTGTGGGGACAGGCAAGTGGTCTGGTTGCACGCTTGGGGATGGTGGATATTCCAAGTCGCCAGAGCCAAGAAGTCTTGGAACATGACTTTGAAAAGGATGGACACATCGCCCTCTTCTCTAGTCCGGGTATGGGGAAATCGACCTTTGTTCAAACCCTAGTGATGGACTTGGCACGCCAACTGACACCGGAGGAGCTACACTTCTATCTCTTGGACTTCGGTACCAACGGACTCTTGCCGTTGAGAGATCTGCCTCATACTGCGGATCTATTGATGGCGGAGGATACAGAGAAGTTGACCAAGTTCATGCGTCGGATTAAGGACGAGTTGGCTCAGCGCAAGGCGGCCTTTAGTCGCTATGCCGTCCCAAATCTCACCCTCTATCGACAGGCGAGTGGAGACGAGCTTCCTGTTCTCTTCTTGGTTTTGGATAATTTTGATGGTTTGAAAGAGGCAAGCCTTGGAGCTGAAATGGAAACTCTCTTACAAACTCTGGCACGTGAAGGAGCCAGCCTCGGAATCTATCTGATCCTCACAGCGGGTCGCAGTGGGGCTCTTCGCCCAGGTTTACAAGCCAGTCTGAAAACACGTTTGGCATTGAAATTGACGGATGATGTCGAATCTCGTACCATTGTCGGTCGTCACCAACATGTGATGGAAGAGGTTCCTGGTCGAGGTTTGGTTCATTTGGATGAGGTTGAGGTCTTCCAAGTAGCCCTTCCAGCCTATGCCAAGGACTCCTTTGGTCTGGTGCAGGCTGTACAGGATGAGGCGAAAACCATGGCTGCTTCTTGGACGGGTGCACTACCAGAAGGCATACCAGTCATGCCTGAGAGTCTGAGCTTTGAAGAGTTTGCGGGTCTAGCATGCGTGCAAGAAGCTGTCGCAGGTGGTGAGCTACCAATCGGACTAGACTTTGAGAATGTGGAAAGTGTTGGTTTGAAGCTTGAAGAGATGAAGAGTCTGACCTACATGTCGGATAACAATGAAGCCTTACAAAACCTGACCATTCATTTGATGAAGGGAATGAACCGATTTGCAGGTGGTCAGTTTAGAATGTTACTGGATGTACATCAAGAGTTTGAAGAATATCAATCAACCTTCTCTACATATGTGGGGGATGAGCATCTGATTGCTGAAATGGCTATTAAGATGATTGCGGAAATCGAAAAACGCCAAGCTAGTGGGGAACACACAGCGTGGATTATCATGATTACGGATTTCGAGCGTTTTGTCGAATTGACAAAGCTGACTATTGAGCAGTGGACAGTTATCTATGAAACCGCTCATAAAGTAGGCATTTATCTGATGATAGGTGGACATTATCCATATCTTGGTACAAGTGTTAATGCCATGCCTAAACTTATCCGTACCAAGACACCTTGGACGCTATTTGCCATGAGAATCTCTGATCAAAGCTTTTTGGAGAAGACTTATAATTCTCGGGAACCTTATCTCGATATAGATGAGGTTTATATCCACAGCCGCAAACAGTATCAAAAACTTAAGATTAGTAGAGAGAAAGGAGAGTAGGATGGGTCTTATTGAAAGCAATCTACAGAGTGCATCTCATTATGCACAAATGATTATGGATAGTGCCAATCGTATAGAAAGTGGAGGCAAGGGTTCGAAAGATTCTATCTCTACAATCGATGGGAACCGTTTAGCAGGTCCGCTTATTGATCAAGAGCATCGATATGCCCTGCAAATAACAGGTCGGCTAAAAACCTTTGTCTCAAATGTGCAGACCATTGCTTCAAACTTTGAGGCGGTTGACACACGTTTGGCAGGAACGATAGAGGCTGAACTAGGTTCAGCTCTACAAACTCCTAGTAGCGGATTTGATCCATTTAGTCCCTCTCGTTCTTAAGGAAAAGGTGGTGTGTGATGGAAGAACAACGTACGATAGAAGCGATTCAAGCAGAAGAAGGTCTTGCTTATGCACAATTGGATCGTCTTCAGGAGGATAGTCGCCTATTAGCAGGGCGTTTGGTCTCCTTCCAATCTGAGTATGAGGATGGTGTCTCTACCATCAAAATCTTAGAGCAAGAGTCCAGTGAACCTGACATAGCCTCTTTTTATCAAGGCCTTGCGGCTGAAATGGAACGAACCAACCATGCCTTTGAGGAGGGAGTTGGTGATTTACAGGCTCAGTACAAGGAGGAGATGATGGAAACAGAGGCACGTATTGATCGACTGCATAGGGAGAAACAGAATTACTACAGTCAATCAAGAGTCAGTGAAGAAAAAGTAAAGGAGAAACCGAATGGTTAAGATGAATCTACCTAGCTCGGATAATCAGGCGACTTCCATCGGTCGAGTATCGGCTTCTCGGATGGGAGCGTATGAGTCGGCAATGCAGGCTCTGGGCTCTTTTATAGGAGCAGAGGGTCTATCTGGTCAGGCTTATGATAATGCCAAAGACTATGCGGCGAGCACTCTTTTGCCTCTGCTTAAAGCAGCGATTCTCTACGAGGAATCTTTGAGCGAGGCGGTTAAGCGCCTCCCTTCCGATTATCGTGCTACCGAATACCTGGAAGGGAAAAGTCTTGATTCGGATGTATTGGAAGCCGAGTTAGCTCGTTTAGAGTCGGTTGGCATGCGTCTGGATCGGTCGATTGATCATGCCTTAGCGATGGCTCGTGACTATCCCGATTATGAGTGGCATGCCCATTCCATGATGCGTCAGCTCAACCAGGTTATAGACCGTAAGAACAAGGTTCGTCGCCAACTTCAAGCCTTGTATGCCTTTAATGAGCGGTCGAGCAGTTTCTTTTCGGGTATAGGAGACCTAGAAACGCAGCTTAGTCAAGGGATTTCCCAAGTTGGCAGTGACATGAGTAACTTTTCAGGAAGTTTTCCAAGCGGTCTAAGTCCGGTATGGGTTTCAAAGGTCAATCAGAAATGGAACGACCGTGTGAAGCGGATGAGAGATACTTCTAGCCCAGCGGATTTCAGGAAGTTGGATCAGAAGTCGCAGGAAGAGTATATCAAATCGGTTGATGTCGAACGTGCCTATCAAGACCTGGCGAAGAAAGTGGAGAAGGGCGAAGCATTGACTAAGGAAGATATTGCAGTCATCAATGCTTATGCCAAACGTCACCCTGATGTTAAGCCACCGAAAAAAGTCGTGGAGGCCTTGGACGAGTATTACTATGGTTTTGATGATATCCCAGAAACGCTGATTTCCAAATTAACTGATATGTACGAATGGGGTTGGGCTACTTTTGGTAAGATGTTAGATGATGCTAATGAAGTGGCAATCAAACAAGGGAAAAACTTAGGGAGGGTCTTTGGTGCTAAATTACAACCTAGAGATGCCTTTGGTCGCTTTGTTAAAGATACAATAAAGCCTAGATCTTGGTTATCAGGCAAGTTGAAGGGGATGTCTAATGGTACGAGTAAAATCATAGGACATGGTGCTAAAATACTTGGTTTTGGTGTCAGTGCATTTCTGGAAGGAGCTGATCACTATAGCAAATATAAAAATGCCGGTCGTGCAGTCAGTTATGGAATTACTGGGGGAACTGTTGCTGCTGGGGCAGGTATGGTGGCTGGAGCCATTGGAAGCGCCCTTGCTTTGCCAGCCATTGGGACTTTGGCTGTAGGTTTAGCGGTTGGAGTAGTAGCTTCGGCTGGTTTAAAGGCGGCTTATGAAAATATCAAACCAGTCAGAGACGCTATTGATGGTGTCGGTGACCTTTTTAATAAAGGCGGAAAGGCAGTTTCTGATGGTTTCAAATCGATTGGAAAAGCCTTTAGCAATCCTATCGGTTCACTTAAAGGAGCATTTGAATGGTAAAAAAACAGCAATTGTATGTCGCAAAATTGGTAGGATGGCTTAACTTTAGATATTATGTGATTGAGCTACATAATCGCTTTTACATTATTGATTATGCTAATCCAAGAGATATTCGCAATTATTTTTCAGGATTTTTTCCAAAGCATAATAGACAGTACACAATTTATGATATTACGAATAGTAAAGATCAATATGCTATCAAACCTCTTCCTTGGTGGCAGACCCCTGAGCATCAATTTATTGAATTATGGTCTGCGGCAGGTTTAATAGTTATGGCTGTTATTACAGCTCTCCTAAGGATTGAATGGCTCAATAGTAACGATTATCTAAAGTCTTGGAAAGTTATTTTCTTACTATTCATTTTAGGTGCGTCTGTTATTGCATTTTGGTTGAATAAGACGACTAAAGTACTTCCTAGATTATCGGAAGAAAGAAGCTATAGGGTTGAACGAAAGCCTCAGTTGAGATATGTTAGTAAGAAACGAAAAGCCAGAACAGGGCCTGTGGGAGAGGCTATGATGATACTAATTGGTTTGCCTCTATGTTTAATATTTGCACTAAATAAGAATTATTTGGTTATCGTATATAGTTTTGTGGCTTCTTATAACATTTTATTTATTAGATTTTTAAATCTTTTTGATGTGTTAAGTCGGAATAAATTTATTTTTTTAGAGGAGGAAGACTAATGTCTTTATTACCAGTTGGAAGTGTCGTTTATTTAGCAGAAGGCAATCAAAAAATGGTTGTACTAAACAGAGGAGCAGTTGTTGAACAACGTGGAGAAGAAGTTGTTTTTGATTACTGTTTAGGTATATATCCAGAAGGATTAAATCCAGAACAAGTCTATTATTGTAATTCAGAAGATATTGATGAAGTTGTTTTTGAAGGATATTCAGATGACGATGAAAACCGTTTTATTGATCTATATTTGAAATGGTTGGACGAAAAAAAAGAAGATATTAAGAAAGGTCGTTTGAATAATTAATATAGTCCAAATATACTTGCAAACTTTTCTTATATAGCAGGTATAATTGTCTGAATGAACTGTATTTAGTAAAGTTGTAAAGTATTTAAATTCAGACAGATTCAATTTGTCTGGATTTTTGGTATAATGGGGAGGTATATTCTTAAACTTAGAACATACTTCTAATGAACCTGACTTAGCCTCTTTTTATCAAGGTCTTGCGGCTGAAATGGAACGAACCAACCATGCTTTTGAGGAGGAAGTTGGTGAATTACAAGCTCAGTACAAGAAAGAGATGACGGAAACAGAGGCACGTATCAATCGACTGCATAGGGAGAAACAGAATTACTACAGTCAATCACGAGTAACAGAAGAAAAAGTAAAGGAGAAACCGAATGGTTAAGATGAATCTACCTAGCTCGGACAATCAGGCGACTTCCATCGGTCGAGTATCGGCTTCTCGGGTGGGAGCGTATGAGTCGGCTATGCAGGCTCTGGGCTCTTTTATAGGAGCAGAGGGTCTATCTGGTCAGGCTTATGACAATGCCAAAGACTATGCAGCGAGCACTCTTTTGCCTCTGCTTAAAGCAGCGATTCTCTACGAGGAATCTTTGAGCGAGGCGGTTAAGCGCCTCCCTTCCGACTATCGGGCTACCGAATACTTGGAAGGAAAAAGTCTTGATTCGGAAGATTTAGAAGCAGAGTTAGCTCGTTTAGAGTCGGTTGGCATGCGTCTGGATCGGTCGATTGATCGAGCTTTGGAGATGGCTCGTGACTATCCCGATTATGAGTGGCATGCCCATTCCATGATGCGTCAGCTCAACCAGGTTATAGACCGTAAGAACAAGGTTCGACGCCAACTTCAAGCCCTGTATGCCTTTGATGGGCGGTCGAGCGGTTTCTTTTC
Source organism: Streptococcus sp. 2018110 (assembly GCF_019754115.1). NCBI lineage: Bacteria > Bacillati > Bacillota > Bacilli > Lactobacillales > Streptococcaceae > Streptococcus > Streptococcus sp. 2018110. The sequence continues at coordinate 130,645 of NZ_JAIJZO010000003.1, forward strand.
GGGTATAGGAGACCTAAAAACGCAGCTTAGTCAAGGGATTTCCCAAGTTGGCAGTGACATGAGTAACTTTTCAGGAAGTTTTCCAAGCGGTCTAAGTCCAGTGTGGGTTTCAGAGGTCAATCAGAAGTGGAACGACCGTGTGAAGCGGATGAGAGATACTTCCAGCCCTGCGGATTTCAGGAAGTTGGATCAGAAGTCGCAGGAAGAGTATATCACATCAGTTGAAGTTGAACGTGCCTATCAAGACCTTGCGAAGAGGGTGGAGAAGGACGAGGCTTTGACTGAGGAAGAGTTGCTTATGGTTGGGAAATATGTAAAAGAGCATCCAAATGTTCCTTTGCCGAAGCAGTTACAGAAAGCATATCCTCTGAATGAGTTTATTCAAGATTATGGAGTTCCTGCCCTAGCTGGCTTAGCTGTGGATGAAGCTACAGGAAGGATATATTCTAAATTCTTAGGTGAAACGATCGAAGAGTCTTTTATTAATATAGGTGTAGAATCAGCGCTACAAAATGCACAGTATATTTACAGCAATCGCTATGCAATAACTAATAGTGCAGGTGATATTATTGGCAAAATCCCTGGAGCAACCCATGAGACTATTGTTAGAGAAAGTGCAGAGTCGGTTGCAAAATATTCAGCGAGAGCAGGGATTGTCAACGCTGTTATCGGCGAAGCAGTATCGTTTGGCCCGGGAGTTCTGGTTGGAGCAGGCATCAATATGGCTTCAGGCGATACTGCGGAAGAAGCTTGGGGTAAGGAGATTACAACTGGTTTGGTTACTACTGCTATAATAGGTGGATTGGCGGTAGCGGGCGTATCTACTCCAATTGGTTGGGGAATTGCTATTGGTATAGGTGTAAACATGGCAAATGACTGGCTAAGAGAAGAATTTCCTGAAGTTAAAGAATTTGAAGATAATGTAGGCGAAGCTGTTGTAGATGGCTGGAACAACCTATGTGACGTAGCCTCTGATACTTTTAGTTTCGTCAATCCATTTGATTAGGAGGAGAAAGTATGGTTAAGAAAATGATTGGTAAAGCCCACAATTTCTCTCTTGATGGGAAGAAACCTGTAAAAGGATGGTATCTCTTAATTGCTAAAAATGGAGAAGAGTTTTTGGTTAGACGTAATTTCAGATTGCCCTGGTATGGTTTGCAAGAAGTCTATAAAACAGGAACTAGTATGGCTCCAATTGCCATTCTTGATAGCGTTGAAATAAAGAATAGGTCATTTTTAGGAGCCGGGATAGGAATTGCGATAGCTCCATTACTGCGAATGGTTGTTCCTATGGAATTAATTTTTGGCGAATCCAACCTTACAATAAATGTTTTGGTAGGAGTATATAATATAACTATATTAAGTGTTTTAGCGATGCTTGCTTTTTTCCTGACTAGTTTATATCGCTTCAAGAAGGTAGAACGGTATATTCAGAAACAAGGAGGAAGACTATATAAGCTAGGCTATATAAAATCGAATCAGTATCTAACTTTAATGGCAAATGGAAGGGAATTGTGGTGAAATGATAAAGTCAAAGATTATCTTCTATCATATTGTTTTATTTCTACTCATGGTTCTCCCTTTTTATCTTCTATCTTTTATTGTTCAATTTAGGTTGTTTGTCGTATTCCCTGTTTTGTTTTGGAAGTTCCTTTATTTTGACAGGATAATCATTAGGAATCCACAGCGTGATATAGAATTTGAAATAATGGATGAAAAAGATGAGCAAGCAATCACCTATGATTGAAAATTACGGTAGGGGGTAATTTGATAAAAAATATTAAAGGAAAAGTATATAACTTTTCTCTTGATGGAAAAAGAGCAGTTAAAGGCTGGTTTCTGATTATTGAAGATGATGGCAAAGAGTATTTAGTTAGAAGAAATTTTAGTCTTTCCTCTAACTGGTATCGAAAAGTATATAGAAGTAATCGTTCATTGAAAGAATATCTGATTAGTGGAGAGGACTATGAACGTTTGTCACAATCTTCTAAATATCAAGGCTGGGGCATTGGACTTGGTATTGCAATTGGAGCGATAATCAATCAAATAGTTCCAAGTAATTTATTTTTTGGCGATATCAATAACACTGGTGATGTCATAATTGGTATAAAAAGTATAGGGACACTAGTTTTAGTAACCGCAGTTAGTTTTTTTGTTACCTCGGTCATTCGAAAGATGAGGTTGGAGCGAAAACTTGGCTCTCTAGTTTTGATAGGAAAAATAAAGTCAAAGACAGCATTAAAAGTACTAACAAATGGAAGGGAGTTTTGGTAATTTGAAAATTGTAGGCTATATATTAGCGTTCGTATTATTTGTACTTCCTCTTCTTGTTCTTTGTTATATTGTACAGTTACGTTTGTTATTAATTTTTTTGGCATTATGGTTTATCATGATTTTTTATAGAGGTGTATGGATAAAACTAGACAATCGGATGATTGAATTTGAAATAATAATGGAGGAAGAGCTCGAGTAATAAACCGCAAAGAGTGTATGTTTAAATAACCTATGTAACGCTACCTCTGATACTCTTAGTTTCGTCAATCCATTTGATTAAGAAGGGAGATAAGTAATTTGAATGAAAAATGATACTACTAACATTTCTGCTTCTATCCATAGTCTATCGTTGGAGAGGAAATCTGTAATAAGAGGTTGGTATCTACTGGTAACACCTGATGGTGAAGAATATGTGATGCGTAGGCATCTAGGGTTGTCATCGCGAAGGTACTGGAATCTTTATCGTTGTACTATTCCGTTAGAAGATTATATTCTGAATCCACATAATGAGAAAAAAAAGCATGTATCTGCGACTTTTTTTGGAATCGTAGGTGGGGCAATTGTAACAAGACTTATTCCAAGTGAGTATTTGCTTGGCTCTTCCAACACACCCTTTAGTTGGATGCAGGCTCTATATAATGTGAGTGTTCTTCTATTAACGATCATTGTTTTTGTGATGTTATTATCTAAATTTAGAGATTTTCGCTTTAAACAATTTATCACAAGAAAGGGCGGAAAACTCGAAAGAATTGGAGATGTAAGAGGAGCTACTCCGCTTCGTTATATGCCAAGTGGAAAGGGGTATTGGTAGTATGTTTCAAGAAATAAAATATTACCTATCGTTATGTATCCTGATATTACCAATTTTTATTATTTCATTATTTTTTCAGATGCGATTAGTTGGTTTATCAGTGGAATGCCTGATTGTATATTTTTTTTACATGGGACTGGATACAAGAGATTTGGTAAATATGCACCAATTTGAAATAAGAATAAAAAATAAAGGAGATAGTAATGGAGCTAACTAAACTTTTACCTATGGGGACAGTCGTATATCTGAATGGAGGGAAGCTTGAAGTCATGATTGTTTCAAGACAACCGATTCTAAAACTAGATGGTCATGAAGTATATTTTGATTATGCAGGTATCAGTCAGATTCTAGGATTAGATCCAGAACAAATCGTCTATTTTAATCAAGAAAACATTAAAAAGGTCATTTTCAAAGGGTATGAATCCGATAATGAAGAAAGATTGCAGGAAGCATTTGCAGAATGGAGAGAGAATCATCCAGAAATTCCAAAAGGTAAGGTAGTAAATTAACTGATATTGCTTTTTTCTCAAGCTATTTTTATCCAGACAGGATTACCTTGTCTGGATTTTTTTGTATAATAGAAAGGTAATATTCTTCCTTGATACATACGAAGCAAAGATAGACTTGGTCTAAAGCGGGGACTGATTGCTGACAAAGGTAGGAGGCTTTGCATCTTATCTCTTCATAACTAAGTTTAGTAGCTCTGCTATTTTCCATCCGCATGATGTGGCCTTCCTCCTCATCGACTATAAGGGCGGGGGCATGGCCAATCTCTTCAAGGACCTGCCTCACTTACTTGGGACCATCACCAACTTGGATGGCGCCCAGTCCATGCGTGCCTTGGTGTCCATCAATGCGGAGCTGAAGCGCCGTCAACGTCTCTTTGCGACCCATGATGTCAACCATATCAATCAATACCAGAAGAAGTACAAGCTGGGTGAGGTGAGTGAGCCCATGCCTCATCTCTTCTTGATCTCCGATGAGTTTGCGGAGCTCAAGACCAACCAACCTGACTTTATGAAGGAGCTGGTCTCAACCGCTCGTATCGGTCGGAGTTTGGGTATTCACCTAATCCTAGCCACTCAGAAGCCATCTGGTGTGGTGGATGACCAGATCTGGTCCAACTCTCGCTTCAAGCTGGCACTCAAGGTGGCGGATCGGAGTGACTCCATGGAGATGCTTAAGACGCCAGATGCGGCTGAGATTACCCAAGTGGGTCGTGGCTATCTGCAGGTCGGAAACAATGAAGTGTATGAACTCTTCCAGTCTGCCTGGTCTGGGGCTGATTACCAGCCAGATAAGGATGAGCAGGGGATTGAGGACCATACCATCTATGCCATCAATGACATCGGTCAATATGAGATTCTTAACGAAGACTTGTCAGGTCTGGATCGGGCTGAGTCCATCAAGGAGGTTCCGAGTGAGCTTCAAGCCATCGTAAGTAAGCTGAAAGCCTTGACAGAGCGCTTGTCCATCCAGTCCCTGCCGCAACCATGGTTGCCTCCGCTACCTTCACGTTTGTTTGTGGAAGATTTACGAGATGAGGCTGAGTTAACTTGGTCGGGAGTCAATGAGGAGTTAGAGGTTCTTCTAGGTCTCTTGGATAAACCGAGCCAGCAGGCCCAAGAACCACTGTCTATCAACCTATCTCAGGATGGTCATTTGCTTATGTATGGGGCTCCAGCGACCGGTAAGACTACCTTCTTACAGACTACGGTCTTGGATTTAGCACGTCACTATAGCCCATCTGAACTCCATCTCTATCTGATGGACTTTGGGACCAGTGGTCTGGTTCCAATGGGGGATTTACCACATGTGGCGGATGTCTTCCTCTTGGATCAGGGAGAGAAGATTGGTAAGTTTATCCGTCTTTTGGAGAAGGAAATCAACCGTCGCAAGAAATTGCTTACGGAACATCGTGTGGGTACCTTGTCCATGTACCGTCAGTTGACAGGACAGGTGGAGCCACGTATTGTCATTGCCTTGGATAGCTTTGAGTCTATGAAGGATGAGAGTTTTGAGGCAGAATTACTCAAACTCTTGACCCGCATTTCTCGTGAGGGTCAGGCCATTGGTCTTCACCTTGTGGTGACGGCTAGTCGTCAGGCTAACCTTCGTGCGACTTTCTACTCTAACTTCAAGCACCAGTTGACCTTGAAGCAACACGATAAGACAGAAGTCCGCAGTGTGGTCGGGTCTACTGGTCTTACGGATATTGAAGATATTAAGGGACGGGCTCTCTATAAGGGAGAGGAAGTTTATAGCCTCCAGTTGGCACTTCCCCTTCGTGTGGAACACGACATAGAGCTGGTGGATCAGATGCGTGAGGAAGTGAGTCGTCAGAAGGCTGCTTGGACGGGTCAGGTTCCAGAAGCTATCCCAATGGTGCCAGAAGAGCTGACTCGCGAGGACTTCCTCAGTCGCTCAAGCGTCCAGAAAGCCATTGCCTCAGGTCAGATTCCACTTGGATTGGATCTGGAAACGGTGGAGGCTGTGAGTTGGAAGATTAACAAAGGACCACTTCTGACATTAGGTGACCAAGCAGAGCAGGTGTCAGGCATGATGCAGGAACTAATCGCAGTTCATCAAGAAGCTCAAAAGTCTATGCTTGTTTTTGCACCAGAATTGCATTCGCTAAAGGTTGAGTCAGGAGTAACCGTATTGACCAGTGTAGAAGCTATGCATGAGATGATTGAAGCTTTGGATAAACGGATCCAAGAGCGCATGCAGAGTGAAGAAACAGGTCACGATCTAAGCATATTCCTCTATCAATTGCCAGAATGGGTTGGTCAGCTTGACGGGGAACATCAAAAACTCTTGGTAGAGATTTTAGAAAAAGGTCATAAGGTTGGCTACGGAGTTCTTGTCTTTAGTGATATGAGCTTGAGTAGGCAATTGGATAGTGTATCAAAAGCGGTCAAGACCGTTGGTCAAGCTGTTTTGAGTATGAAATTAAGTGACCAGACAATCGTCACCGCCAGCAACAAGCCTCTTCGAGAGTCGAATTTAGGACCACAAGAAAGCTACTATATTGTAGATAAGCAAGCGACGAAGATAAAGGTTAGCGTAGGATAGAGAGGAGGTTATAATGGGAAAAGCAGAGATACGTGCAAATATTTCTTATTACAGAGGTCAAAGAAACAAATTGAGAGGAAAGATCGCCAAGTTGCGAAACGCTCGGATAAGACTTTATCAGACAAGTACCACGGTCAAGTATGTTTTGAATAGCCATGAGGCTATCAAATCACAATACCATCTGGCTGGAACTCCCTATCTGGAAATGACAGATAGGGAGAAAGAGGAGACCAAGTCAGTAGAACGGTATTTCAAGACCCAGAAAGAATTCTTTTTAGAGGAGATTGATCGGAAGATTAGTCAGTATGAAACCAGTATAGCCTCTTATGACCGCTCCATTTATATGTTACAAGAGGCATTGGCGATGGCAGATGATTAGAAGAGGAGGGAAGTATGGCACGAATAAGTGTAAGTAATTTATCAGGCTTATCCAATTTTGGGAGCTCGATCAGCCGTTTTTCGGATAATTATCGAAGTGCAATAGGCTCCACTTATCGCAGCTTCCAGATGAAAGTGGATGGGGAGCAGGCTGAGGCTATTTCAGCCTTTTTGGCCAAGTTGAATCAGGTTCAGGCTACGGTTTTTGACACCTACCCGACCGTCCTTGATTCTTATGCGCAAGCAATTAGTCACTATGAGGATCGATTGAGAGGGCTGGGCTTTCAGACTAGAGCCTGGACGGATGATGCAGGGGCTAGTAGCGTTTCAGGAAAGTTGACTGGTGAACAAATTGATCACATTCAGGAGGTTAAAAATAAGCTTCAATCTGCCATGAATCAGGCATCGGATGCTTTAGATATTAGTGATTTTTCACTGAATGGAAAGGTTTCTGGGATGGAAGCAAATCTGATGGAAGCAGGTCGTCGTCGGACAGAGATGGACCAGAGGCTTCAGGAGGCCTATGAGTCCTTTATGAGGGATTTGGATCTTGTCATACAAAACTTTGAGAGTTTAAAGGGACCGTTGGCTAATGCGCAGTCTGTGATCCAGATTCCTGTGGCTAGTATAGCGACAGCGATTCAGAATGGGAGCTTGGCACCGGGGGAGGTCGTTCCGTATCTGGATGCGGTGACATCAAAAACGGATGCCCAAGCCTTAGAGGCAATCATCGGTCCTTATCCAGGAGATGTGATGGCGGTTAATCCGAATGCCATCAGCGATTCCATGTATAGTGTCATAGCAGAGGAAATCAATCAGTGGACTGCTCAAGGTGGAGTGGCTAAGCTAAATCATCTAACAATCGCCATGAGTGTCAATGATGTGGGTCAGAATGATATTTTTACTAATCGCCTCTTGATTGTGGAGGATATCAAAGCTGTCACTTTGTTAAACCAGATGCATGAGCTTTATCAAAACAAACCTGTTTATCCAGACGGTGGCAATGCCAAGGAGATAGCGGATTATCAAGCCCAGATGGCACTCTATGAAATTGAGATGGAAGCCTATGAACACCAACTTGAAACCTTGAACAAGGGGACAGGTCTGGTCAATAGTTTACAGTTTTTACGTATCGGCATCAGCAAAGAGAAAAAAGATTTTGGAGTCGAAGGTGCACCAGATATTCATGACTATACCCAGATTGGTGCCAAGATTTCTATTGACAAAGGGAATGATATAACATTTGAAGTGCATCGCAACCATCTTAACTCAATTTATGGTACGCCAACCATTCAGATGTGGAATAATATGGGGCAGAGGAAAAGTGAGGAATATATCTCATCCTTAGGCGAAAGTCGTCTTTCAAGTTTGGGTGGAGAAGTTGATCAGCGCCTTTTTGAATTAAAACAAGAGAGGATAGAGGCTAAGAAGGAACTGACTTCCAATACAATAGAATCGATTGTTAAAGGTACAATCTCCCTTCATCCATATGGAGCTATGGCTCTTCAGGGAGCAGAGGCCTTGGCATCGCTTTCTGGAACGGATAAGGCAGATGCCGCTTCTAAGGGTAAGGCCATTGCGGATAGTTCCTACGAGAAGGTCAAGGAACTTTACAAGAACAAGACAGGCCAAGACTTGGAGCCAGAAACCATCCAGAAATATTCACAGGTAACTTCTAAGGGGCTTGATGTGGCAATCGAAATCCTAGGCCATCAGCAACAGTTTGAGCAGTTGATGGGAGAGTTGGATAAAAAAGGCGATGAAGCTACTCAAGACTTCTTGAAGCTCTTATTCGACCAGGGAGGCTGGAGTATTTCCACTGATACCGAAGATCCCTTTGGGCAGCTGGATAGCCAAGGTCAGAATGGTAGTGTTTACCCAAGCAAGAGTGTGGCTAGCACCTCTAGCTACTACGACTTCAATGCCTATCAGCGCCTCAGGGAGTTTGACGATTATGGCTTGACCAAGTTTGCGGAAGAACAAAAGGTGGAAATGAAAAATTTAAGTGATAAACTAACTACGGACGACCCAGAGTTACGAGCCTATCTGTTGGGTCAGGAGACCTATCTCGATCCTAAGACCCAGACAGAGAAGCCAGTAGACCTGAGTCTAGCGACCATGTCGGTGGATCAAGTGGTTGAGTTTAGAGAGTCTGTAGCACGAGTCGGAGAAGATGGTTTGGATGATCTTGAAACATATATGGAAAATCACTATGGAGATAAAAGATGATGAAAAGGAGGAGTAATCGATGGACAAAAGCAAGTTTTTCCATAAAGTAATAGGGGTGCTTTCCATAAGTTTCCTCCTGTCAGCCTGTACAGAAGCACATGCTGTAAAGCCTGAGGGAGATAAACTCTATGAGGATTATATTATTACTCCAGTCTTGGAGGTGGAAGATTATCGTTTTGTGGCAGATGGGAACGGCATCGTCATCGACTGGAAAGTAACCAACCAAGAGGAGGTGGAACAAGCGAGAATAGAAGATGACGATGATCCAGCCGCCAATAAAAACTACCTGATTCGAAATGTCGTTAAGAAACGGGACCGTTTCCCAGAGCCAACGATCAAGGAGTTGGGAGAGGATGAGTATATCTACTTGGATGTCTATGATCTGAGAACACCGAGTCTAACGAAAAAGCGGATTGACCTTGTGGAGGTCAGTCTGGCCTATCTGAAAGATGAGGGCTACAAAGTCTATGGTGCAGGGGGCTTAGGCGAACTCTTTCAGATTGGCGAGTCCAACTACACCATGATACATGTAGGGAAGCTGCATGGGGAGGACATAAAGTCTAAAAACCTCCTATTCAATCTAGATACAGGCCTGGTCGAGGGTGAGGTACCAGAATCAGATCCTCAACTAACCAACCGGGAGTTTCTTTACTTGGATACATATGTAGAAAGAAAATCTCAGGTGTCATTTGGATATAGTGGGACTAGAAAGACTGACCTCTATGATGGCTCGATCAATCTGAGGGATGTGGATGTCCATGCGGCTGTCATCCTCGACCAGGAAGATGCGGAGGCTTATCCCCTCTATGATATTGTAGATAATACAATCATCAATCAAGAGGGAATCATAGCGACAGAAGAGTTGTTTATGAATAGCGGTTTGAAGTTCTATGACCATGCTTACCTAGATAGAGTAGCTACTGTCGACGGTGAAGACCACCGGATTACTAAGTTCGAGGACATCGCGACCTATGCCAAGAAGCCAGAGGAGTACAACAATGACTAGTCAAAAGAGTATCAACCCTAACCAGATTTTGAGCATCAAATCCAGCTATGAGGATATGTCTGGGATGATCGCTGATAGCGCAGACTTTTTCGATTCTGATGATGCTTCGAAAGAAAAGGTGGCTTCCACTACTAGTCGGCTTAAGTCAGTGAGTCAAGAGATTGTTTCGACAGTTGAGCAGTTGGATGGCTACTTGAACATGGTGGCAGAAGCCTTTCGTCAAGCAGACCAGTCAATTGCCAATTCCATCGAGGAAAGTCTGGTGAACGGAAAGGAATTAAGAAAAAGAGATATAACTAAGAGCTCATCCTATCAGATGTTGCCATAAACCAACCCAGACAGGATTATCTTGTCTGGATTTTCGGTGTAATAGACAAGTATAATAATCTGATAAGGATGAGAAAACATGAAAAAATCAATATGGAATGCCTCTTTGGAAGAGAGTATGGGGTTGGTAACGGATAAGTACATTCAGACTTCAATGGAGGACATAGAGAAAAATGGTTATGGAAAGAAAATCTTGGGATTTTTAACGGTCGAGTTTTTTATGTTTTTATTTTCCTTTATTGGCCCCTACTCTGATAAAGAAGTTGGGAAGATACTATATGTAGATGCGGAAATTCTATTCTCAATTCCACTTTGGTTAGGCCTTGTTGTGATTGTTCTTTACTTATTTGATACAAGGAAGATACGCCACAGTCGAATTTTATCTTATTACTATTTTAATAAGAATATGTTCTTGATGATGAGTTTACTTAATTTTCAAGCAATTGTTCTATTTACTATTGGTTCAGCTATGTTTTTTGGTTCGCTAATTGCAGTCATTCTGAACCTGTCTATCATAATTTTTGTAATCGTAGAAAGATACCTATGGTTTAAGAAGGAAGTTTTGAATGGCTTATATGGAAACCAATCGGTTTCCAATCCCTTAAATGATGTGATGGAGAAGTTTGTTGTCTTAGGGAGGAAATATGGTGGCTTAATCATCTTTCCCTTCGTTCTGTTTCGTCTCTTTTTACCTAATAAAGGTGAAGGGATTTATGAGAATGATATTCTAAGAAGTTTAGTCATGATTTTTGGGATTGCTGGGCCTATATTACTTTTCTATTTTTCAGTAGCAATAGTGTTTAGTTGTATTCAAGGATTTTATATTAATAAATATATGGAAGACTATCGTATTCTCTCAGGATATAGCATTGAAGACTGGTATGGTAAAGAATCCAAGCGATATAAGGAAAGTTTGGGAGAGTAGGTTTTGTTTAAATCGTCTTAATTTACTTTTGGTTTATGGCTAAGTAATGGATTCCAAAATCCCAAATTACATAATTTTTTTGATGCAACTTGTAAACCCAGACAGGGTCAAGTTGAAAATTACCAAAGAAATAGAATAGGAGAGTAGGATGCAAAAAGAAAAAATGACAGTAGAAGAGTTCTTACAACTGAAGAAGGATGCTCAGGTATCCTTGATTCTGTTTATTGTTTTTGGGCTTGTCTTGTTTTCAAGTATGCTTTATATTACAGCGATTGGTGCAAGAACACAAGTATACAATTCTCTAGGGATTACAGTGTTTTTATCTGTGGCCATGACAGCTTTTAGACCCTATTTTTTACCCAAAAATATCTTAGAGAAAAAACAACCTGAGCTGAAGCAGTATTCGACAAAGGGCTACTCAGTTTCTAGTGCCTTTCTAAAAAGGGTTTTTCTAGTTTATTCGGTTGCGATTATTGTGGTTGTTTTCGGTTTTGCCTCTGCCTACGCAACTCGGGTTGAGACCATCCTTCCCGATGATACCTTACCAAGTCTGGAACAGAAGTCTATTATCGAGCAAAAATTGGAGGGCAACAGTAATGAGTGATGAGTATTTGCTTAGTTGTATTACCAATAGTCGTGAAAAGCTTGCAAAGTATAAACGAGTAAGGAATACTATTATGAGTCATAATCTTCATACTCAACGTAGCCTATCTGGTCTCCAATCCTACATTGAGCATTGTCAGAAGGTCATTGATAGGATTGATAGTCAGGAAGGATATGGGGATGACTTTACAGAAAAGGTTATCAATCTGACTTTTCAGTATGCCCCATCAGACAATGGTCTTGCCTTTTTGGTGCAGGTTCAAAAAGTATTACAGCCGACTGATATTCGTTTGAAGGTTGTTGTGCCAGAGTAGAGTTTTTAAGTCCAGACAGGATTACCTTGTCTGGACTTTTTGGTATAATGGAAGGGTAGAAATATTCTTCATTTGTACATAAACGGTTTGGCTAGGCTTGATTTAAAGCGGAACCTAGGAGTGGGAATGAGGTTGGAGTTGTTATCTCTCACATCCATTTTGACACAAGTTGAGTAGTTCTGCTATTACCACAAATTCAGTTCAACGCTCGTCAGGGTCAGGACTTTGTGGACTTACAAACGGTTGAGTTTGGTAAAATCGCCAGCAAGGTCGAGAACAACATCACGATCAAGATGACGGTTGATGGCGTTGAACAGAAAATCCGAGTGGATGCGATTGGCTTTGATGAGGCGGGGAATATCCGTATTCAAGAGTACACAACTGCACAGAATGGTTTGAAAATCAGCCGTCAGAATCTTTTGGAGGACCTGTCCAAGTACGGTGGCACCATTGTCGGAGCAGGCAAGGGCGACTTTGTCGGCGGTGTTGAGATACCCAAGGGCACACGGATTGATGTCGTGTCGCAGAAGACGGCTTCTTTCAATATCGATGCGCATCGAATCGAATTACGTAATACTTACGAAGCTGCTGGATTGAGTACAAAAGATATCAATCGAATACTTGAAATTTCTGACAATGCACCAAAGGTACAATATTTGGCGGGAATGTCAAGTAATGAAATACTAGATATCCCAAAAGGTGTTCGTCCAAATGTAGAAGATATTTATAGCCCAAAGTTTATTGAAGCCCATAAAAAACAATTTGAGAATGGAGCTATTAAATTCCAAAAAATTTACCCCAGTTGAAGGTGGTTTTAATAATGGAGCCATAGGAAATGACAAAGACCATGTAGCGTTTGTTATGCCGAAGGCTGCTGGCGAAACAATTCTTGATATTAGTGATGGTGATCCACGGTTACTGGAGGTAATTTTAGGTTTGCATCCAGGAGACTTAGGAGATTCTCCAGTCGTTATTGATATACCGGTTGACTCTATTCATAATCTAAAAATACCTAGCGGAAATGAAGTATCCGCCTTTGATGATTTTTGGCGCCCCGGAGGGAAAACATATCCTGGGGGAATGCTAGAAGCTGTAATTGATGAGGTACCGTGGGGTGAGTACACATTTAGAATATTAGGAGGAAATTAACATGCCGTTAACAGACATTACTTGGGAAGAATTTGATACCTTTGATAAGCTTGAGTCACCAATAAATTCTGATTTCCGTACACACAATGGAAAATATTATACTTTTGGCGAATTTGGGATTGCCTCTGTTCGAAGGGTTTTTGAAATTGAAGAATCTGATTTTAATGAGTTTCTAATGGGAAATAGGACGGCAATGGAAGTCAATTGGAAGGCTCAAAACGGTCGCTGGCCGCCTACAGCGGAAGAAAAGAAGGTCCTTGAAAAGCGTTCAATTGAGGAGAGTCCGACAACTCTAATAGATACCCCAAAATTTAGAAAACTATTTACTCAAACAGAGTTGGAACACTGGATTCCAATTGCTGAGCAACAGTGGATAGAGTGGAAAGGGAAATTACCGGAAAACTATGTTTCTCCCCTTGTAAAAAAGGATATTGTACTAGAAGTAACCACCATCGACTCTCTCGGTATTGTAGATGGTTATCTTGAATTATTACTAGCAGATGGGAACGAATGGCTTCCTGACACCGAACAAGACCACCTCCTCAAACTCCAAGAAAAGTTGAACAACTACATTCACTTTATTGAAAGCAAGCAGTATGTGGACAGCTACGGGGATGACTTTACAGAAAAAGTTATCAATCTGACTTTTCAGTATGCCCCATCAGATAACGGTCTTGCTTTCCTAGTGCAAGTTCAAAAAGTATTACAGCCAACAGATATTCGTTTGAAGGTTGTTGTGCCAGAGTAGAGTTTTAAGTCCAGACAGGGTTATCTTGTCTGGATTTTTTGGTTAGTGGAAGCATAAAAAAATTCACTGGATTAGTCCAGTGAAATAGGGATATAGAACTCTAAGGGTACAGCTATTTATTTCATGTTTTTTAAGACTTTCTCAAAACTCTCCGACCGTGCTTCCACGCTGATTTCTTCCAGGGTAAGCGGGTGCGTTAAGCTGAGTTTTTGGGCGTGGAGCATGAGGCGGGGGGCAGCGACTCGACTGTAAAGAGGGTCACCGATTAGGGCGTGGCCATGATGAGACAAATGCACCCGAATCTGATGGGTTCGCCCTGTCTGGAGACGACAAGAGACCAAGCTATTTTTGCCAAGGGTCTTCAAGAGGCGGACCTGGGTAAGAGCTGCCTGTCCCTTGCGGTTATCGACCACCCGCTTTCTGCGGCCGTGTCGGTCCCGTCCGATCTTATCGGTAATGGTCCAGTCTGTCTTTCTTAGCTGCCCTTGGCAGAGGGCCAGATAGTCACGGTAGATGACCTTGTCCTCCAAAAGACGATTGAGAATGGGCAGGATAAAGGGATTTTTAGCAAAGAGAATGGCTCCGCTGGTTTCCATATCTAGCCTGTGGACCACATAGCAGGTCTGACCCACATAGGCAGATACATGGTTGAGCAGGGCGATTTCCGTAGGCTCATTGCCGTGGGTTTTCATGCCTTCGGGCTTGTTGACGATAATCAAATGCTCATCTTGGTAGAGTTCCTCAATCAAGTCCGCCTGCCCCAGAGGGATGCTTTTTTCAGGATAATCTTCCTGGTCAAAGGTCAATTCTAGCAGGTCGCCTGCAGCAATCGGACTCTGCCAGTTTATCAGTTCGCCGTTGACACGGACATGCTTCTTGGTACGGAGGAAGTGGCGGATTTTTCTGGGAATGAGAAAATAATCTTCCAAGACTTCCTTGACAGTCAGCTGGGGAAAGGCTTGGGGAATGCGAATATCAATTTTCATCTTATAGGCTGGTTGAGTGCTTGGGTTGCACTTTTTCATTTGGATTGAGGTAGTTCATAGCATTGTTGACGGCGGTTGGGGCTTCGCCCAGTCCAGTCGCAATCAGGTCAATCTTGCCCTCGTAGAAGCAACAGTCACCGATAGCATAGATGCCAGGAACAGAAGTTTCTTGCTTGCTGTTGACGACGATGCGGTGGCGATTGAGTTCCAATCCCCATTCTTTCAGCGTACCGACAGATGATTTGAAACCGTAGTTGACAAAGAGGTGGTCGAAAGACAGGCTGAGTTTGTCCTCGCTCTTAACCTTGTCAAAATCAATAGCAGAAGCTCTGCCATTTTCCCCAGAAAGTCCTTTAGGAACAAAAGGTGTGTGGATGCTGACGCTGGACTGCTTGAGTTCTTCCACACTGTGTTCGAGGGCCCGGAAGTTGTCACGACGGTGGACGATGTGAGTGGTCTTGGCGATTTTTTCAAAGGCCAGGGACCAATCGACCGCAGAGTCACCGCCACCCAAGACGACGATGTCCTTGCCGGCATACTGCTGGATGTTGGATACGTGGTAGTGGACGTTGTCAAAGCTGTCGGCACCGTCAATCTCCAGCGGACGAGGCTTGAAGGCCCCGCCACCCATAGCGATAATCAGGGTCTTGGTCTGGTGGCTACCTTTGTTAGTCGTCAGGGAAATGACCTCTCCTGGCTCAATAGCAGTCAGGGTTTCATTGAGACAAATCGTAGTGTCAAAGGGTGCCAGTTGGGCAAGGAGGTTGTCGGTCAACTCTTGTCCTGTCAGGCTTGGAAAGGCGGGAATGTCTAAAATAGCCTTCTCAGGATAGAGAATGGCAGGCTGGCCACCCAGTTGGGGAAGGGAGTCAATGATTTTGACCTTGGCTTGACGGAGGTGGGCGTAGAAGGCGGCGAAGAGACCGACAGGTCCGCCACCGATGATGGTAATGTCATATACTTGTGTCATGGGAATCCTCTTCTTTGTTCAGAATGACCCTATTTTATCATATTTTTTGAAAAAATTCCCTGTCTGTTGTCACAAGTTATCGCAGGCTTTTTTCTGCTAGTTTTTACGAAATGGTGTATAATGGTACAAAATTCACTAGAAAGAGGTAAAGTATGGACGATTTGCAACATCAGCCGATTGAAGTTCCAGAAGATTTCCAAATTGATCATGAAGACCGACCTAGCCGTCGCCGCAGGGGAAATCGTGGCTCTGTTGATAAACCAAAGAAAAAATCACGTATTCCGGAGCCGATTCGTAAATTTTGGCGGCGTTACCAACTGACTAAAATTTTAATCATTTTAATGGTCCTGACAGTTCTTACAGTAGGTGGCTATCTATTTTTCCTTGCAAAAACAGCTAATGTTGGTGATTTACAGCAGGCGCTAAAAGCCACAACGATTATTTACGATAAAGATGGTGCGGAAGCTGGGACATTGTCAGGTCAGAAGGGGACCTATGTAGAGCTGGATGCTGTCTCTGATAATTTAGAGAATGCTGTCATCGCTACAGAAGATCGGAGCTTCTACGAAAATTCAGGTATTAATTACCAGCGTACAATTTTGGCTGCCTTGACGTTAGGTCGATCTGGAGGTGGTTCAACTATTACCCAGCAATTGGCAAAAAATGCCTTTCTAACTCAGGATCAGACCATCAGTCGAAAGGCTCGAGAATTCTTTTTGGCTCTGGAAATCAATAAAAAGTACAGCAAGCAAGAAATTTTGACCATGTATCTCAATAACGCCTATTTTGGGAATGGTGTTTGGGGAGTGGAAGATGCAAGCCAAAAGTACTTCGGTATTCCAGCCAGCGATCTTACTCTTGAGCAAGCGGCCGTCATTGCAGGTATGCTCAAGGGACCTGAGATTTATAATCCTTATTATTCTCTAGAAAATGCAGTTAATCGTCGGGATACAGTCCTGCAAAATATGGTCAATGCTGGTTATATTGATCAGGCGACTGCAGATGCAGGTTTCCAAGTAGACCTAGCCAGTCAGCTTTCAGATACCTATACAGGGAAACAAAGCAATTATTCCTATCCATCCTATTTTGATGCTGTGATTGCTGAGGCGATTGAGCGATATGGACTGAAAGAATCAGACATTATTAATAACGGCTATAGGATTTACACAGAGATGGATCAAAATTCTCAAGCCAGTATGCAGGTGATTTTTGATGATGAGACCATGTTCCCGACATCAAGTTTTGATGGTACCTATGCTCAGGCTGCCAGTGTGGCTCTTGATCCTACGACTGGTGGAGTTCGCGCCTTGGTTGGTCGAGTTAACAGTTCAGAGGATGCGGTCTTTCGGACTTTCAACTTTGCGACACAAGCCAAGCGCAGTCCTGGTTCAACGATCAAGCCTCTTGTTGCCTATGCTCCAGCAGTAGCGGCGGGCTGGTCGATTGATATGGCTCTGGATAACCATACAGAAACCTACGGCGATTACACCTTGCATAACTATGATTATTCGACTTCTGATACCATTCCAATGTATCAAGCTTTGGCTCTCTCTTACAATTTACCAGTAGCTTATATAGTGAACACCTTGGGGATTGACAAAGCCTTCGAGTATGGACAAAAGTTTGGGCTTGATATGGAAAATGTCGAGAAAGTTTTGGGTGTTTCAATTGGTTCTGGAGTGGAGACTAATCCTCTGCAAATGGCCCAGGCCTACGCTACTTTTGCGAATAAGGGGGTGATGAAGGATGCCCACCTCATCACTCGTATTGAAACGGCTAGTGGAAAGGTTTTAGCAGAGCATCGAGAAATAAGTACCAAGGTGATTGACCGCTCTGTCGCAGATAAGATGACAGCAATGATGCTTGGAACCTATACCAATGGTACGGGAGTGACAGCAGATGCAGCCAATTATTATATTGCCGGGAAAACAGGAACAACCGAAACGAGTTTTGATGTCAATCTTGTCAATGATCAGTGGCATATTGCCTACACACCTGATTTGGTCATCAGTCAGTGGGTTGGTTTTGAGCAGACAGATGAAAATCATTATATAGATAGTAGTAGCTACTGGATGGCTCCGTCGGTCTTCCAGACTGTAGCCAATTCAATCTTGCCATATACTGCAGGAACTCAGTTCGAAGTAGAAAATGCCTATGCACAAAATGGTATTGTAGAAGTAGCTCCAGATGAAGCTGCACAAACTGAATCAAGTCTTGGTCAAGAACAGGTACAAGAAATTTCAGATCAGGCGAAAAACTTGATTGAGCAAACCAAACAAAATCTAATCGATGCCAAGTTGCCAGAACGAGCAAAAACCTTGTGGGATAACATTACGTCTTGGTTTGGAGAGTTGTCAAATCCATAAAAACATGGTAGAATGAAAAGGATGGAGGGCTTTATGGCACTAAAAAAAGCAAGCCTAGCCTGTACTGTTTGTGGTTCTCGAAACTATTCAATCAGCCTTTCGAGCAATCCCAAGCCAACACGGTTAGAAGTAAATAAATTTTGTAAACACTGTGGACAATACACTGTTCACAAGGAAACCAGATAGGAGTCGCGCATGAAATTTATCAAAGACATTATCCGCATTTTAAAAGATACGTCTTGGCCAACTCGTAAGCAGAGCTGGACGGATTTCGTGTCTGTAGTGGAATATACTGCCTTTTTCGTAGCGGTGGTTTACCTCTTTGACTTGATTTTGTCACGAGGAATCATGAGCTTGATTAATCTTTTCTAGAAAATACTTGCCATTTGTAAAATGGAAGTGATATAATAAGGAAAAGCGAAAGCCTTCGGGCTTTTTTTAGCGTCTAAAAATTCCGTGTTTCCAAAGAAAGGAAGTAACAATGTACGATAGTTTTGATAAAGGCTGGTTTGTTTTACAGACTTACTCAGGATATGAAAATAAAGTGAAGGAAAACTTGCTCCAACGTGCCCACACTTATAACATGTTGGAAAACATCCTCCGTGTAGAAATTCCAACTCAGACTGTTCAGGTTGAAAAGAACGGTGAGGTCAAGGAAGTAGAAGAGAACCGTTTCCCTGGTTATGTTTTGGTTGAAATGGTTATGACTGATGAGGCTTGGTTTGTGGTTCGTAACACGCCAAACGTTACAGGTTTCGTGGGTTCACACGGTAACCGTTCAAAACCAACTCCACTTTTGGAAGAAGAAATCCGTCAAATCTTGGTGTCTATGGGACAAACCGTTCAAGAATTTGATATTGATGTCAAAGTTGGCGACACTGTTCGTATCATCGACGGTGCCTTCACAGACTACACAGGTAAAATTACAGAAATCGATAACAACAAGGTTAAGATGGTTATCTCTATGTTTGGTAATGACACCATTGCTGAAGTTAACTTGAGCCAGATTGCTGAGTTGTAATAAGTTGTTAAAGCGCAGGGAGACCTGTGCTTTTTCTTGTTTTTGAGGGCGCAAATTCAAAAAAACTTGCCAAAGATTTAAAAATTTTATAGAATTAGGTATACCTAACTTATAAATTAATTAATATTAAAAAACGGAGGTTTTATGAAACAGAAGTGGTCTCAAATTGAGAATAAACAACGCTTTAGTATCAAGAAGTTAAGTGTCGGTGTGGTATCGGTATCAATAGGATTTTTTATCACGGGTGTTCCGATGGCTCAAGCAGATACTAGTGGAGAAGGAGTGGAGTCTACGGTTGCGGTCGCAACGGATATGGACAGCAAGCAAGATTCTGTGGCAGAGAAAAAAGAAGATGGGTTATTATCAGATGAGCCAGTTAAAACGGAGCAGGTGGATGAACCAGTTGCTGAAGAGGGAGTGGTCGAAGAAGTTGTAGATACAGAGGCGGGTGAAGAATCAGGTCTTCTCACAGATCGAGCTGCGACCGAGATAACAACTACAGCTGGTAAGACAACAGAGGAGTCAAGGGAAAAAGAAGACATTAGCGGAAAAGAAGCTAGTGTTCCTCAAACAATCCCGCAGGAATCACAGCTTGAGCTGGAAGAGGTGACAACAGGGCGCTATATTTTACAATTTTCCGAAGAGAACCGAAATCTTGTATTGGATAAATTAAAGAAAATTGATGGCGTTAAAATTGTTCATGAGTATAAGGAGGTTTTAACGGGAGCATCTGTAGAGGTGGGGCGAGAAGGCTTGTCTGATATAAAAGCCATTTCTGAATTAACTTCTTTGGAAGAGAGTCGCCGTATCCGACCGACTCTTCATACTGCTAAAGAGCTGGTTGGTGCCTTAAAAGCAAGTTCTAAATACCAGACAGATGGTCGCGGAATGGTGATTGCAGTCATTGACTCTGGTTTGGATATTAAGCACAAAGACATGAGGTTGGATGAAGGTGTCGTCCCTAAAATCAAGGAAATTACTCCATCTACGACAGGGGCATACACTCTAAAAGTCCCTCATGGCTATAATTACGTATCTGGTAACGATAATCTCTACGATGATACCCACGAACCACATGGTATGCACATAGCAGGAACTCTGGCTGGAAATGCAACAGACGAAGAAGTTGCGTCTAAACAGGGGATTGATGGGATTGCTCCCAACGCACAACTGCTAGTCTACAAGATTTTTTCAAATGACCCTAAAAATTATAAGGCTGAGACGGAGGATGCTGCCTATGCTGCCATTGAAGATGCTATCAAACACGGGGCAGATGTCATTAGCTTGAGCGTTGGTTATTATGATAGCGGGCTGCCGGGGAATGCTTACTACACGATTGCTAAGAGGGCAGCAGAAAAGGGGATTATCATTACAGCAGCTATTGGTAATGCTGGCGCCTCCTCTTCAGACACCTCCTTTGACCTGCATACAAATAATGCCTTGGGAGCTGTGGATACGGCAACAACAGTTGGTGTGGCAGCGACTCCCGCAGTTATCGGGGTTGGTTCGGCGAGAAATACCCATCTTGTTCAACGTGAATTTATGCTGAATGGGCAGTCTTTTGGCTACTATCCTATTGGCTACACAACGCTTACAGAGGGGAAATATGAATTTGTAGATGCTGGAAATGGTCGCTGGGAAGAAGTGCAGGGGCTTGATTTGGCTGGTAAAGTAGCGATTATCAAAAAAGATAAGTTTGACTTGAAAGATGCCGTTCGTAATTTGAAATTCAAGGATGTTGCTGGAATTATTGTGATAAATACTGATCAGGGATGGAACAAGGATTATTATAGGACCCATCAGTTATTGGTAGATGATAAGACTTTGCTTTCCTACTCCTCTATCTGGGGCATCAGTCTTAGTGGAGAAGATGGAAGGCGATTATTAGAAGTTGCCAACCAATCGCAAGGGAACACTGGTTTGGTCCTCAGACCTACAATTGGAATGAAGAAGTTGATTGAAGTACCGACTGTATCAGGCTTTTCTAGTTGGGGGCCTACGGTCAACTTAGAATTGAAGCCAGAGATTGTGGCACCAGGAGAGGATGTTTATGCAACCTTGAATGACAATCGTTATGGCTCCATGTCAGGGACTTCGATGGCTTCGCCAATTGTGGCGGGTGCCAGTGCACTTTTATTGCCACGGATTCGCCAAATGACACCACCAGAAGGCATGACTAGGATGGATTTGCTGAGAGTCATTTTGATGAATACTGCTACCCCTTTGGTTGATGTTCTAGATTCATCTGGGCATGCTTTGGAAAATTCTCCGAGACAACAAGGCGCTGGTCTGTTGCAGATTGATAGAGCCTTTGAAACAGATGTGATTCTTCACCACCGTCTAAAAGGAGGGGTGGAATTAAAAGAAATAGGGCGTGAGACAGAATTTGAGGTAACCTTGGAAAATCTGGGAAACCAACAAAGAAGCTTTGCTATTTCAGCTGGGAAAGTATTGACTAGTCAAGATGTTCCTGTTGATAGAATAGGACGTTCTGGAAAAGTAGTTAAAGAGATTCATGCGGCAGAAATCAGGGGTTCGAGTATTCATCTTTCTGAGCAATCCATTCAACTGGGGCCGAAAGAGAAGAAAACTATTCGTCTGAGATTGGATGCAGGAGAAGCGAAAGACCAGTTTGCAGAAGGGTATATTTACTTCAAATCATTGACGGAGGGGCAGTCGGACATCAGCATTCCTTATTTTGGCTTTGTTGGTGACTGGTCAAAAGAAAGGATTGTTGATGCACCGGCTTGGGAAACCAGTTCTAAATTGAAACTGACCTCGGTTTTATCTAGCTATAAACACAATAAGTCTGGGCGCTATATTGAACTTGGGCGTGAAAAGATTCAAGATAATCAATCGCCTCTAAATCCAGACAATATCGCAATTCAAAACCAGCATTCGGATAGTCAGATTGGGAATGCCTTTGTTCGATTTGCGCTATTGAGGGATATTACCAACTATGATTTGGATATTGTAAAAGAAGCTAAAGAAGATGCTCCTGTTTTAAGGCGGATTGATACAGGAACCATGCTGTCTCGTGTTCGCTATGTAGATTATTTTGAAAGTCTTTCGGAGTATTCCAAGCTTCGTACTCCGATAGAATTGCACCGCTGGGATGGGAAAATGTACGATGCAAGCAAGGATGAAAATATACCAGCACCGGAAGGACAATATTTCTTTAGATTGCGGGTAAAAAATAAAGAAAATGGGGCCTATCAGTATACCTATCTGCCAGTCAAAATTGATAATCAAAAGCCAGAAATTGTCGCGATTGATACCAATCGTCTAACCAGCCATAGAGAACTGGTCGTCACAGCCAAGGATAATAATAAAGTTTGGGAGGTTCGAGCTAATCTAAATGGAGAAAATCTTCTTGTTGAAAAGGTTGTAGATGATGCAGGTCAACGACATTACCATCTCAAAGAAGTAGAACTTCCACTCGATGCTAAAAATCATCTCCGTGTTGAGGTGATGGATATAGCGGGTAATGTGGTTGCTGTTGAAAAAGACTTAGTGGTGCCTGTAATCCAGTTTAAAAATTTGGAAGATTTGATGGCAACTCGCAGTAAGAAAACTGTAGAAATTAAAGCGAACGTCTCAGCGCAAGTTTCCGATGTGCAGGCTGACTTGGATGCTCAGGCTGTGAATTACTCTCTTGAGAATGGTCAACTATCCCTCCAGATACCAGGGCAATCAGATGGACGCCATAGTTTTGAATTAATCTTGAAAGACAAGGATGGCAAGCTTATTTACACTAAAACCTTGAATTATTTGGTAGATAATGAAAAGCCGATGATTGATCTTGATATTGAAAAAGATGAAGAGGATGAAGAGGTTATCCAGATTGGTAAAAACGGACGTTTTACATTGAAGGGGAAAGTGAGTGATAATGTTAGTCTTCCTAAGGACATCAAACTTTACTATTCCAATCTAGACATTGGTAAGGGAGAGCTGAAAATCATAGATGTAAAAGAAGACGGTAGTTTTGAGCAAGACTTCTTTAAATCTGATTTTCCTAGAGCCATCATGTTAACAGCGGTAGATGAGAAGGGCAATAAATTAAAGGACCTTCGTATCAATACAAGTCCAGAGAGTCTGGATGAGGAGGAGGAAACAGAAGTTCCGATTACTGTCAATAACTGGTTGATTGACCCGATTCGTTTCAATAAAGAAAGTCTTGGTCGTGAGCTAGATAGCGAGTTGGTCGACTTCAAAAAGCAAGAAGATGGGACTTATCTATTTACATTTGAAATAGAAGCAGAAACCGAACAAGCTCATTCTGTGCGCATCAATGGTGGTGAAAAACGCTATTTTGAGGATGGCAAGTTGACCTATCCAGTTACTCTGATTGAAGAGGGAAATGTTGTGGATATAAGTGTGTACAATGAGGCGGATGAGTTGACTTACACGAAGAAATATCAGATGTTGGTTGATACAGAAAAACCTGTTTTACAGCTGGAAAATGAGGTGCTACCATTGGAAAGACAGGTAGTGGATAGTGAAGAAGATGAAGACGAGGAAAATCAGTATGCAGGAGTTCTCCTAGCAGATGCCGATGGGCACTTGATACTCACCGGAAGCGCCAAGGATAATGGAATTTATTGGTCCTTGAAGATCAACGAAGATTTTGTAGCTCGAGGAGGCTTCTGGAGGCAGTATGGAAATAATGAAAAAGCCTTTCGCTATGAGCTACATAGTCTGAAAGACGGGGATACAGTCAAACTTGATTTGAGTGACAGTTTTGGAAATGCTCTTGTGAAGAAATATAAGGTACGGT
Organism: Streptococcus sp. 2018110; assembly: GCF_019754115.1. Lineage (NCBI taxonomy): Bacteria > Bacillati > Bacillota > Bacilli > Lactobacillales > Streptococcaceae > Streptococcus > Streptococcus sp. 2018110. The sequence continues at coordinate 154,604 of NZ_JAIJZO010000003.1, forward strand.
TAAATGACAAGGAGGTATCTGAGCAGGTTCCTGAAAAAGACCTTCATGTGGAGCAATCAGATAAGGATCAACCCCTTAGCATTCCTATTCCGAAACCGGAAGTGCAGGTACCAATGCCAAAAGAAGATAATCCATTTGCTCCGCAAACAGAATCCACTGAAATCGCGCTGTTAACTGGCGATACAAGAGAAGATGGTGTGGAGCATTTGGGGAGACTTACAAAACATGAGGAGGCATTAGGGATTTCTGATGAGAGAATAGAAGTGTCCGTATCTCACAGAGAATTCTTTGAAAGAAGCGGAAGAGGAGAGACAGGTGCATTAGCGGCGGATACTAGTGGGAAACTGCCTCAAACTGGGGATAGCCTTGGAAGTGTCTTTATAAGTGCCTTGTTAGGTCTATTTGGTGGAGCCATGGCTCTCGGAAATCTGAAGCGAAAAGAATAGCAAAAAACCTAGGGAGATTCCTAGGTTTTTTCGAATATTAAAAGGCGGTAGACGGATTTGAACCGACGATCAAGCTTTTGCAGAGCCGTGCCTTACCACTTGGCTATACCGCCATAACAGAAACTATTTTACCGAAAAAAAAGCCGAAAGTCAACACGAGAATGACAAGTCCTGTAAAAATCTACCATTCCTAATAGAAATCGAAAGTTCTATAATGAAGTTAGCCACCTTACCTTAGTCAAGAATTAGATGTTTCACTATGTTTGAGTAAGTTGATGATTTCATTTGATAACAGGTTTGAAGCTGTTAGGCTAGGTGGCCAAGGCTAA
>NZ_JAIJZO010000030.1:0-11305 GCF_019754115.1 Streptococcus sp. 2018110
TTTGCAAGTTATTCAAACCGCAAGCAATCCCTTTATTGCCATTGGAATTAAATGCGTAGAAGGTAATAGAAGCACGTCCGTAGATGCCTGAATACAATTCTGATGTATCAATGATTTCTTGACGATTGCCATCAACCACACCAGGTTTGTGTGGAGAGTTGGCATTCACAAAGTAAGCATTTTTGTATGCTTCATCATCAGGGCGTTCAAGATCACCGTCACGTAGGGGAGTTTTCAGAGTAGATAATGCAGGTACTGATTTACCGTTGCCTTTAAGTTTTGACTCACCTTCTTTGTATGCTTGCTCAATAGCAGCCTTGATTTTGTTAATGGTGACTGTATCATCTTTTGGGATGATGAGCGAGGCACTGTACTTGGGAGTGCTACCGTTAATTGACTTTGGCTCATTGGCATTTAAGTAGCTGAAGCGAGTGTTTGGTCCTGTAATTACTTTAGTTGTCATATAGTTAATCCTCTTTGAATTCATGTTTTGCTAGGTTCATCTCTTGACGGCTATCGTCAATTGGAACGAGTGTTGGTTTACCACTTGGTTTTATTATGAGACCACCAAGGAGGTCATTAAAAGTTTTCTTGCCAAGTAACTTAGTCATGGCAGTTATAGTGAGTAGTTTTTTCTCAAAAGGGTCAAAGCCTGCTTCCATCACAGCTTGACTCACGGCTGACTCATCTGAGAATTTACGAACAGAGCGACCTTCAACCAGTTTGTATCCTGGGATGTGATGTCCATCTGTTGCTTGATTTAATGCATAAGTTTTGATGTCGTTTGCCCATGAAATCAACAAGTCTAGTTTAGGCAAAATCTCTGCAATGTCCTCGTTATCAAGGGAAGCTGGATTCGCAAACTCCATCTTGGCAAGAGCCAAATTATCCTCCGCACGTTTGCGACAGATATTCTTTAGTTTACAGAATTGGCAGTGTTTACCAGACTGCATATCCCCCTCACCCTTGAATGCAAGTTTAGCTTTTGGGGCGAGTTCATTTTCTGCCCATTCAAGCAACTCAGTCTTTTCTATCTCAAAGGTAGATATGTTATGTTTTCGTGGTTGAAAGATTGTCATGGTAACTTTATCGAAATCATAAAGTCCATCAAACATCTCAAGTGCTCCAAGTGCATAACACATCATTTGAGGGTTGTGGTCTGCATCAACTAGAACACCAAGCCCGTGCTTGTAGTCAATTACCTGAAGAAGTCCGTCCGCCACGATGAGGCAATCTCCAGTTCCAAATCCTTCAGGTACCCACTTAGAAAAGTCCAGTCGTTGTTCGACAAGAACTGTAGGGTCACGAGAGTAGCCTTTGGCTTTCTCAACTTGCTCCATGACATAGTTGCGGTATTCTTCTGCGCAATTCTGCATTTCATCGTTATAAAATGTTAAATCCTCAGTCGGATCACGCGCATTCCTACCTAGAGCCTTATCAACTAGATAAGCACACAACTCGTGAGCATCAGTACCTTCGAGAGCAAAATCAGATGTTGTATCAGGCAGTTCCTCTGTAAGTCGAACAGATGGTGGGCAGTTCAACCAACGATGTGATGCAGATGCGGATAGAATTGCGTGGTTAGTCATTACCAATCCCTCCAGCTTCTTCAAGGACTGCCGCAAAGTGTTTAGGGTCAAGCGCTGATAGTGAAGAAGCACCGTAAGCATTTAGAAGAGCACGAACCTCATTCTTAAAGCCATCTTTAGCTTTAGTCGCAAGGACAGCACGGATATCCTCCAATTGAATTTCCTTTTGTGGTTCAGATTTGGGTGATATTGGTTCAGGAACTGTTTCTTCCTCAGAAGAGAGGAGTTTCTTGAACTCATCCACCAAGCGAAGGTAGTACTTTGCGGTTTCTTCCATATCATGAATTAGTCTATTCAGTTCTTTCATTTTGCTCATTGTTTTCTTCCTCCATAATTTTCCGAGCGAGTAGTTTTGAGATGACGCTGATAGCGATGAGAGTATCAGCTACGTCTTCATCAGGTTTGATGTATGGTTCGTTTATCATATTTGGACCTCCTATCTTACTGAGTAAGGTTTTGATTAATTTTTCCACTTTGCAAGAGATTTTTTTTAGACATATCTCTTACACATTACTAAGTAGAACCAAGTGATGTTTTTCCGTTTGATTTGAAAAATTTTTGAATATCAAAAAAGTTTCCTGTGCAATTTAATAGGAAACTTCTATTTTTTTGAATAATTTTTTTCTGAAAGAGCGGAAAAATTTGTCAGATTCTTACTTAGTAAGTTAAGAAGATATATTTCTAAAATTACTGCAAAAATATGGAGGGTGCATAATGCAATTTACCTTATCTCATTCTGGACAGACTGGGGTTCAGACAACCACTGTCTACCCCAATCAAGTAACTATTACTGATGAAATATCGTTACAAACTGTTGCGCAATTTGACCATGTGGCAGGGCTGTTTTTAAACAATACACGCTCAAATGCCAAATTCATCCAGTCGGACGTTTTGGTCATGGATATTGATAATCACCACTCTGAGAATCCAGATGAATGGATGACGGTTGAGCGATTAAAAGAAATCTTTGCGGATTATAAGTTTGCCTTGGTAACTAGTCGAAATCATATGAAGGCTAAGGCAGGAAAAGCTCCAAGACCAAAATATCATATCTACTTCCAAATCAATGAGGTGACTGAGAAAGACATCTATGTTGCCATGAAGGAAGAACTTTGTAATCAGTACAAGTTTTTTGATGATAATGCCAAGGATGCGGCAAGGTTCTTCTTTGGGAATACAAATGCACAAGTTATGTGGCATGATTCATGGCTAACTATAGATGAAGATTTGTTTCAAACTGTTTCTATTGATGACGAGGAAGATTTCGATGCAGACTTCTATACTCCTCCAAGTGGACCGATCCAGCAAGGGAGTCGTAATTCAACGATGTCTGTATTTGCAGCTAAGATTGTCAAACGGCTAGGCGTGACCCAAGAAGCTAGGGATGGTTTTGATGAGCAGGCACAGAAATGTGTACCGCCACTTGATAAAGTAGAGTTAGATACCATTTGGGGTAGTGCTGTGCGATTCTACAACAGAACTATAAAAACATCTAAAAGTTATGTGGCTCCTGATGCTTTTAATCGAGAAACTTTAAAACCAGATGATTACTCGGATGTTGGGGAAGCAGGAGTTCTTGCAAGAGAGTATGCGAACAGGCTCGCTTATACCAATGCAACAGACTATCTTTACTATGATGGGACTCACTGGCGTGAGAACAAGCAGTTGGCATTAGGTGCAGTTGTGCACTTTACTGATGAACAACTTGCTGAAGCGAATGTACTCTTGGAATCTGCAGAGAAGCAACTTCAGTCTTCAGGTATTGATGAATTGACTATTAAGGCTGGTGGAAAGCGACTAGAAAATGCAGTTGAAACTCCACTTCAATTGAAATATTTAAAAGCCTATCTAGTAGCTAAAGAGTTCCATAAATTTGTTATGAAACATCGTGACTATAAGAATTTGATGGCTGTCTATAATACAGCTAAGCCAATGCTTTCAGTAGAACTGTCAGAATTAGATAGTGATGACTTATTACTCAATACTCCAGAGGCTACCTATGATCTACGAAAAGGAATAAATGGGTCACAAGAACACAATCCTGAAGATTATATAACTAAAATGACAGCAGTCTCTCCTAGTGATCAGGGAATGGGATTATGGCAGGAAACTTTAGCTACCTTTTTCTGTAATGACCAAGAATTAATTGAATATGTTCAAGAAATTATTGGTATGGCAGCCATCGGTAAGGTCTATCAGGAACATATGATTATTGCCTACGGAGGTGGGGCAAACGGTAAGTCTACTTTTTGGAATACCATTGCTCGTGTGCTAGGGAGCTACTCAGGGAAATTATCTGCGGATGCTTTAACCATGTCAAACAAGCGTAACGTGAGTCCTGAGCTTGCAGAGCTTAAAGGGAAACGTCTGGTCATTGCTTCTGAAATGGCTGAGGGTATGCGACTCAATACAGCTGTTGTTAAGCAGATTACCTCAACAGATGAAATCCAAGCGGAGAAAAAGTACAAGGATCCATTTCACTTCGTGCCATCACACACGCTGGTTCTTTACACCAACCATCTGCCTAAAGTAGGGGCGAACGATGATGGAACTTGGCGACGTTTGGTTGTAATCCCATTTAATGCCAAAATCACTGGTCGCTCTGACATCAAAAACTTTGCGGACCATTTGTATGACAATGCGGCTCCAGCAATTTTATCTTGGATTATCGAAGGTGCAGAAAAAGCCATCAAAGCGAACTTCAAAACAAAAGTACCAACTGCTGTATCATCTTCCGTCAAAGCTTATCGTGAGGCCAATGATTGGTTAGGACACTTCCTTAGTGATTGTTGTCAAATTGGTGATCAGTTGACAGAAAAATCAGGAGAACTATACAGTCAGTATCGCGCCTATTGCGCCAAAAACATGGAGTATACACGTAGTACGACCGATTTTTATTCTGCACTTGAGCAGGCAGGGTTTAAACGAAAACGGACAAGTAAAGGTAACTTCATTCTTGGTTTGAAATTGGTTGAAGAAGGCTATGATTTCTTAGATTAATGACCAGCATTGTTAGCCAACTTACCTCCACAAGAGCGGTGCTGGACTAATTTAGGAGTGTAGGTCGTTGACTGAATGGTTGGAACTTATTTTGAATAAGGGTTCAGAAAAATGAATTAAACGACTAGCATGAGTGACATTTTTTGATTTTGTGTAGGTCTATTATGGTCTTTTCTAAAACTATCCTATAAGCAAAAATTACTATAAAAAAAAGCCTATAAGAGGAGTTTTGGAAATGACTGCACTAGACCTACACACTTCAATTTGATGAAAGGATTTAGAACAATGAGAGAAAAGTACGTTGAGCAAGCCTTGGTGAAGTTTGTGAAAGCTCGAGGAGGGATTTGTCCTAAGTGGGTATCACCATCCTTTTCTGGTGTGCCAGATCGCTTGGTGTTTTTACCCAAAGGCAAGTTTGGCTTGGTGGAAGTAAAAGCTCCTGACCAAAAGCCAAGGATGTTACAAGTGTCAAGACATAAACTGTTCGAGCGGTTAGGTTTCAAGGTTTACGTTATTGACCGAATTGAGATGATTGGAGAGGTACTAGATGAAATTGATATTACATAACTATCAAGTAGTCGCCAAGGACTTCATCATAGCTCACCCTTATGCAGCAGTCATCTTAGACATGGGGATGGGAAAGACAGCAACAACCTTGTCTGCAGTAAATGAGCTGATGTTTGACCGATTTGAAGTCACTAAGGTTTTGGTTATTGCCCCACTTCGAGTCGCAAATACTGTTTGGAGTGATGAGATTGAGCAATGGGCGGAGTTGCGTCACTTACGGTATTCGAAAATTGTGGGAACACCAAAGCAACGAAAAGTAGCTCTTCAGAAAGATGCGGACATCTATATCGTCAATCGTGAAAACCTCCCTTGGTTGGTGGAACAATGTAGTCCCTATTTCAAGTGGGATATGGTAGTGATTGATGAATTGAGTTCTTTCAAGTCTTGGCAGTCCAAGCGTTTCAAAGCCTTTATGGCAATGCGTCCTCACATGAAACGTATTGTTGGGCTGACTGGAACACCAAGCTCAAATGGGCTAATGGATTTGTTTGCAGAGTTTAAAGTCATTGACGGAGGAGAACGTCTTGGTCGGTTCATCGGTGAGTTTCGTAGTCGTTACTTTGAAGAAGGTCGTCGCAACGGAAACATTGTCTATGAATACATCCCTATGGACTATGCAGAGTGTCAAATTCAAGACAAGATTAGTGATATTACCATTTCCATGAAAGCCCTAGATTATTTGGATATGCCTGATTTGATTTCAACCAAGAAACTGGTGCGTATGTCAGAAAAGGAACAAGAAAAGTACAGTCAGTTTAAGAAAGAGTATGTATTGTCAGAGTTGGATGGATTAGAAGTAACTGCCGCAAATGCTGCAAGCCTAACAAACAAGTTAGTTCAGTTATCCAATGGAGCAGTATATTCAGATGATCATACGGTTGTGCCACTACATGAACAGAAACTAGATGCCCTTGAAGATATCCTTGAATCCGCAAATGGAGAGCCTGTCTTAGTGGCCTATTGGTTCAAACATGACTTAGCTCGGATTATTAGTCGTTTAGAAAAACTCAAGGTAAAGAGTAGGGTGCTGAAAACAGAAGAAGATATTCGTGAATGGAACAAGGGAAATGTCCCAGTTGGCTTACTTCATCCAGCTGGAGCTGGTCATGGGTTGAACCTCCAAAAAGGTGGTCATCACTTGGTCTGGTTTGGTTTAACATGGTCTTTGGAATTATACCAACAAACAAATGCACGACTTTGGCGTCAAGGCCAGGAGGCTGAGACAGTTGTCATCCAACACATTGTGACTGTAGGAACGATTGATGAGGAAATCCTGAAGGCACTAGAAAACAAAGATGCACAACAAGAACGGCTGATTGAAGCTGTTAAAGCACAAGTAGGAGGGGCAGATGGATAAGGCAGAGCACATGTTAACGAATTACAATGAACTTAAAAGTGACTTGGAGATGTTAAAGTATCGTTTGGAACATTTCAAACCAGTGACAGAAAATGAGGTTATTGGATCACTCGTTTTTGAAAAATCTGATGAACCTAGAGTTAAAAGTACACCTACCAATCAACGGTCAGAGATGATTGCGCTGAATTTTCGTGAGAAGATGATCCAGGAAAATGAGGAACAATTGGCGGATTTATCGCAACGGTATATCCGATTGGCTAATGACCTTGATAATTTTGAGATGGCTTTAAAATTTCTAAAGGGAGATTTGTATGATTTTGCGCAATCCATGCTTAAGACAGATAGTAATTGGGATAGCTTGATGAGAGAGTTTCATATTAGTCGAAGTACAGTTAGAAATTGGCGACGTAAGGTCTTAGACCATGTTAGGGAAGTGTATATGAAAATGGGATTTTCTTTGGAAAGGTAACCTCTCCCTGACCTCTCCCTGACCTACCAGTAACCTACCCCTGCACTAAGTGTGACCTAACATTGACCTCACTTTGTCAAAATTTGTGGTAGAATTGTAAGTGTCAAAAAAGATAAAAATCTCCCTCAAATGACTGGATATTCTTTGGCTGATAGGGTAATATACACCTAGAAAAAACTAAGGAGAATAACCATGTGGACTGACGGACGGATTGATTATCAAGGACATAAAGTGGATTACATTGCTAAGGTTAGTCCCCAACCTTCAGAGGTTGGAATTGACCTTGGATGTGTTTTCAAATTAGATATTGAAGTAGCTGAAGAAACAATCGTTTCTTACGACAGAGGATGGGAAATCTATCCTGAAACAGAAGAAGGTGAAGCCATTCTCGAGGCGGTTTTGTTGGTTTTAACTGTTTAAAATTTCTTTAAATTAATGCAGAAAAGACTGGATATATCTCCTTTTTAGAGTTAATATGTACACAACAAAAGAAGAGGAGAACAATAGCGTGACAAAACGCCAACAAGAAAAACTCAATGCCCTTTTAACAGAGATTGCTAAGGAAGAACTACTAGTTGAAACTTTGGAAAAACGCTGGAGCGACAACCTCGATTTCTACGATGTTTCGGTTTGGGTAATCAAAAGAGCATTGGAGAGAGCCTACGAAGCAGGCCGACAATCAGTAAAATAAACCAAAGCCTAGCCTCATAAAGGTTGGGCTTTTTGCGTGGAGGAATTATGATTATTACTAGTGAACAAGTGTCAGTTGGACACCCAGACAAAATTTGTGATCAGATTTCAGATGCTATTGTGACGGAGTGTCTCAAGTATGACAAATCAAGTCGAGTTGCAGTTGAAACCTTAATCAAGGATAACCAAGTTGTGGTAGCTGGTGAAATTTCAACAAGACATTGCTTTAATCTCGAGAACATTGTACGTCAGGTTGTCGAGCCACTTGGTATGAAGAATGTTCGGGTAACTAACCTACTTGGACTCCAAAGTTCTGATATTTCCCAAGGTGTTGATATTGGCGGTGCTGGTGACCAAGGGATGATGTTCGGTTATGCGACAGATGAAACACCAGAGTACATGCCACTTCCTTATGTCTTAGCAACACGAGTCCTTGAGAAACTGATGTCACTTGGTCATCCCTTACTTGGAAAGGACGCTAAAGCACAGGTATCCTACGATTATGAAAAAAAACGGATTGACACCTTCTTAGTTTCCATCCAACATACCGAAACGGCTGACATTGCCAAAGTGAAACGAATTGTGACTGAAGCCATGATGTCAGTGGCTCATCGTTACCGTCAGAATCTAGATTTCAAAGTTCTAGTCAATCCAACTGGACGTTTTGTTCTTGGTGGCTCATTTGCGGATGCAGGAGTGACTGGACGTAAAATCGTAGCGGATACCTACGGTGGTTTCGCACATCATGGTGGTGGTGCCTTCTCTGGAAAAGATCCAAGTAAGGTTGACCGCTCCGCAGCATACATGGCACGAAAGATTGCCAAGGATATTGTTCGTGAAGGGTATGCGAAACGATGTGAAGTACAATTAGCCTATGCCATTGGAGTTGCAGAACCAGTGTCGGTGTATGTAGAAACCTTTGGAACCAGTCGCTACACCACACAACAACTGGAAGGAATGATTCGTGAGCGGTATGATTTAACACCACGAGGTATCATTAAGGAACTGAATCTCTTGAATGTAGACTACACCAAAACATCTTGCTTCGGGCATTTCACGAAAGACTATCTACCTTGGGAGAAGTAAAATGCCAAGAAGACCAAGTACACCTTGTAAACAAAATGGTTGTCCTAACCTAGTACCTTATGGTCACAGGTATTGTGCGAACCATAAAGCAAACCACCAACTGGATGCCAAGTCAACCAAAGCCAAAGGATACAATGCCCAGTGGAACAATGCACGACTGCGTTACTTAAAAGTTCATCCACTCTGTGTTCAATGCAACGCCAAAGGTCGACTGACCAAGGCAACTGTTGTTGACCATATCACGCCCCACCGAGGTGATCAAGAACTCTTTTGGAATCAATCTAACTGGCAAGCACTTTGTAAGTCATGTCACGACCGCAAGACCAAGACAACTGACCGATATGTGGAGTATTCGTATCGATTTTAGTCTTGGTGTTTCGTTCCAAAAGTATCTCATTTTTCATCCATTGGGGGAGGGGGGATGAAATCTCTAAACCCTTGGGAGACTAAGACCGACGCCCCCTCAAACGTGCAATTTCGCAAAATTCGCAAGCGGGTACATTAAAATCGCTTCATTTAGACGTTCCTTCCCACCGTTATCACGTTTCTAGTGTGGGGATGTAGCGTTCCCTAGTATGTAATTTTGGTAATAAAATAGTGAAAAAGACTAGAAACAATGTAGAAAATAGTTGTTTTTAGTCCTTTTTTGCTGGAAAGGAAAACAAATGGACGAAAGTCAACGCAAACAAATCTGGAAAATGCGAGCAGAAGGTCTTGGTTATGGATTCATCGGAAAGGCTACAGGTTTATCTAGAGATTCCGTTAAGAAATACTGTAAACGAAATCCAGCATTGCTTGGTCATGGTACTGCTACAAAGCAAATGGCAAAAGCCGACCAGAATGATGGGCTTCGTTGCCCTCAGTGTTATCAAGCACTTAATACTCACAAAATAGGTAGACCAAAGAAGTTCTGTTCGGATAAGTGTCGTAAGGTTTGGTGGACCACTCATTCTGACGAACACGATAAATCAAAAACCGCATATGAAGATTTGACTTGCCATCAGTGTGGCGGGTCATTTTTATCTTATGCCAATCCAAATCGAAAATATTGTAGCCATTCGTGTTACATTCAATCACGCTTTTATAAAGGAGAAATCAATGACAAGTCAACCAACAATGGAAATTAGAGAGATTCGATTATCTGAACTACACCCAGCCTCTTACAATCCTCGGAAAAAACTCAAAAAGGGTGATAAGGAGTATGAAAAGATTAAGCAAAGCCTACTCAAGTTTGGTTACGTTGACCCCATCATCGTCAATAAAGACTTGACGGTAATTGGTGGTCATCAACGATTAACTGTATTGAAGGACTTAGACTATGAAACCGCCAAATGTGTCATTGTCGATTTATCTAAGGAAGATGAAAAGGCCCTAAACATTGCCCTTAACAAAATCACCGGTCAATGGGACGACCAGCTTTTGGCGGATTTGCTTTTGGATTTACAGGAGTCGGATTTCAATCTCGACCTGACTGGTTTTGAACCACCAGAAATTGATGACATTCTCTCTAACATTCATGACAAGGAGTTATCTGAAGATGACTTTGATGTGGACGAGGAGTTGAAGAAACCGACAGTAGCAAGACGTGGGGACGTCTGGCAACTTGGTAAACACCGAGTGATTTGTGGCGACTCTACGAAAGCTGAAACATATGACCAACTGTTAGGTGATAAAAAGGCAAATTTAGTTGTGACAGATCCTCCTTATAACGTTGATGTAGAAGAAACAGCTGGAAAGATTCTCAACGACAATATGCCGGATAGTGACTTTTACCAGTTCCTCTTTTCAATGTTCACTCAAGTAGAAAAACATATGGAAGCTGATGCCTCCATATATGTTTTCCATGCGGATACGGAAGGTCTTAACTTTAGAAAAGCTTTCAATGATGCAGGTTTCTATCTCAGTGGGTGTTGCATTTGGAAGAAGAATTCACTTGTCCTCGGACGTAGTCCCTACCAGTGGCAACATGAACCATGTCTCTTTGGTTGGAAACAAAAGGGAAAACATAAGTGGTTCAGTGACCGTAAACAAACAACCATTTGGGAATATGACCGTCCTAAATCCAGTAAGGACCATCCAACGATGAAACCCATTCCGCTCATGGCCTATCCTATTCAAAATTCATCCATGCGTGGGACGATTGTTCTTGATCCATTCCTTGGTTCTGGTTCAACTCTAATGGCCGCAGACCAAACTGGTCGGGTTTGTTACGGCATTGAGCTAGATGAAAAGTTTGTGGATGTTATTGTCAAGCGTTATATAGAGTCAACAGGAAATCATAACGTGACGGTGTTGCGCGATGGACAGACTTTGACCTTTGATGAAGCCTATTCAATGATGGAGGTTACGGTATGAGCCTAACCTTTCTTGATTTCTTTGCAGGTGTGGGTGGTTTTCGTCGTGGTTTGGAACTAGCAGGTTTCAAATGTATCGGTTACTGTGAAAAGGATAAGTTTGCACGAAAATCTTATGAAGCAATGTATGACACGAAAGGAGAATGGTTTCATGACGACATCACAAGCATTGACCCAACACAACTTCCAAAAG
>NZ_JAIJZO010000031.1:0-11239 GCF_019754115.1 Streptococcus sp. 2018110
GAGCGTTACAGTCTATGAAGAACACTTCGTCATATCCTTTAAATCTGGCATCGAATTGGAAGTATGAGACTCATTCCATAACTTTTATATTGAACATATCATCTTGTTGTGTTATACTATAAATTGATATAAACAAAGATGTAGGAGGAACCGAAACTATGACAGCCTCAATGCGTTTAAGATAAGCTGGCAATAAGAAAAGCAGAATCTATACCCGATGATAGGCTTTTTTGTTGTGCTTATTTATACGATATTGAGCATTCATTAGTTACGGTGAGGATATTGGTTATTTAACTATACCTTTATTTAACTATGTCTTTAATATGAATGTTTCCAAATTGTATGTATGCAGACCAAAAGCCACATTGTGGATTTAGGCCTGCATTTTTTTATTGCCTATAATGCTATTCAAAATAGAAATTTAAGCAAAATAATATGCAGGAGATAATATAAATGGAAAAATACAACAATTGGAAACTTAAGTTTTATACAATATGGGCAGGGCAAGCAGTATCATTAATCACTAGTGCCATCTTGCAAATGGCGATTATTTTTTACCTTACAGAAAAAACTGGATCCGCGATGGTCTTGTCTATGGCTTCACTATTAGGTTTTTTACCCTATGCGGTCTTTGGACCTGCAATTGGTGTGCTAGTGGATCGTCATGATAGGAAGAAGATAATGATTGGTGCTGATTTAATTATCGCAGCAGCTGGTTCGGTGCTTACTATTGTTGCATTCTATATGGAGCTACCTGTCTGGATGGTTATGATAGTATTGTTTATCCGTAGCATTGGAACAGCTTTTCACACCCCGGCTCTCAATGCGGTTACGCCACTTTTAGTACCAGAAGAACAGCTTACGAAATGTGCAGGCTATAGTCAGTCTTTGCAGTCTATAAGCTATATTGTTAGTCCGGCGGTTGCAGCACTCTTATACTCCGTTTGGGAACTAAATGCTATTATTGCCATCGATGTATTGGGTGCTGTGATTGCATCTATTACGGTAGCAATTGTACGTATACCTAAGCTGGGTAATCAAGTGCAAAGTTTAGAACCAAATTTCATAAGAGAGATGAAAGAAGGAGTTGTGGTTCTGAGACAAAACAAAGGATTGTTTGCCTTATTACTCTTAGGAACACTATATACTTTTGTTTATATGCCAATCAATGCACTATTTCCTTTAATAAGCATGGAACACTTTAATGGAACGCCTGTGCATATTTCTATTACGGAAATTTCCTTTGCATTTGGGATGCTAGCAGGAGGCTTATTATTAGGAAGATTAGGGGGCTTCGAAAAGCATGTATTACTAATAACAAGTTCATTTTTTATAATGGGGACCAGTTTAGCCGTTTCGGGAATACTTCCTCCAAATGGATTTGTAATATTCGTAGTTTGCTGTGCAATAATGGGGCTTTCGGTGCCATTTTATAGCGGTGTGCAAACAGCTCTTTTTCAGGAGAAAATTAAGCCTGAATATTTAGGACGTGTATTTTCTTTGACCGGAAGTATCATGTCACTTGCTATGCCAATTGGGTTAATTCTTTCTGCACTCTTTGCTGATAGAATCGGTGTAAATCATTGGTTTTTACTATCAGGTATTTTAATTATTTGCATTGCAATAGTTTGCCCAATGATAAATGAGATTAGAAAATTAGATTTAAAATAAACAATATTGGAGGGATATTTATGTATCTTATTTTCATGTAATTCTTCCTGCTAAAATCGCAGGGTTTTTCCTGCGTACAAGCAAATGAAAGCATGCGATTATAGACAGGAGGAAATGTTATGGAATTAATATTAAAAGCAAAAGACATTCGTGTGGAATTCAAAGGACACGATGTTTTAGATATAAATGAATTAGAAGTATATGATTATGACCGTATTGGTTTAGTAGGAGCAAATGGTGCAGGAAAAAGCACTTTATTCAAGGTACTTTTAGGAGAATTAATTCCCCCAGGATGTAAAATGAATCATCTGGGTGAACTTGCCTATATTCCCCAGTTGGACGAAGTAACTCTGCAGGAGGAAAAAGATTTTGCGCTTGTAGGCAAGCTAGGTGTTGAGCAATTAAATATACAGACCATGAGCGGTGGTGAAGAAACAAGGCTTAAAATAGCACAGGCCTTATCGGCACAGGTTCATGGTATTTTAGCGGATGAACCTACGAGCCATTTAGACCGTGAAGGAATTGATTTTCTAATAGGACAGCTAAAATATTTTACAGGTGCACTGTTAGTTATTAGCCATGACCGCTATTTTCTTGATGAAATAGTAGATAAAATATGGGAACTGAAAGATGGCAAAATCACTGAGTATTGGGGAAACTATTCTGATTATCTTCGTCAGAAAGAGGAAGAACGTAAGAGACAAGCTGCAGAATACGAACAATTTATTGCGGAACGTGCTCGATTGGAAAGGGCTGCGGAGGAAAAGCGAAAACAGGCTCGTAAAATAGAACAGAAGGCAAAAGGTTCTTCAAAGAAAAAAAGTACTGAAGGCGGAGGGCGTTTAGCTCATCAAAAATCAATAGGAAGTAAGGAAAAAAAGATGCATAATGCCGCTAAATCCCTAGAGAACAGGATTGCGGCATTAGGAAAAGTAGAAGCTCCGGAAGGCATTCGCAGAATTCGTTTCAGGCAAAGTAAAGCATTGGAGCTCCATAATCCATACCCTATAGTCGGTGCGGAAATTAATAAAGTATTTGGGGATAAGGCACTGTTTGAAAATGCATCTTTTCAAATTCCGCTAGGAGCAAAAGTGGCGTTAACTGGTGGTAATGGAACCGGGAAAACAACTTTAATCCAAATGATCTTAAACCATGAAGAAGGAATTTCTATTTCACCTAAGGCAAAAATAGGTTACTTTGCACAGAATGGTTACAAGTACAACAGTAATCAGAAAGTTATGGAGTTTATGCAGAAGGATTGTGATTACAATATATCAGAAATTCGTTCTGTGCTAGCATCTATGGGGTTCAAACAGAACGATATTGGAAAAAGTTTATCTGTTTTAAGCGGTGGAGAAATTATAAAATTGTTGCTTGCTAAAATGCTTATGGGTAGATATAACATCCTAATAATGGATGAACCCAGTAACTTCCTTGACATACCAAGTTTAGAGGCTTTGGAAATACTAATGAAGGAGTACACCGGAACTATCGTGTTTATTACCCACGATAAACGATTACTCGAAAATGTAGCTGATGTAGTTTATGAAATTAGAGATAAGAAAATAAATATGAAACATTAAATTTAAGGTAGTCGCTGGTCAGTATAGTCTGTTCTGGCTGGCGACTCCATTGTTAAAGAGTATAAAGACTTTAGATTTTATGAAGATTAAAAATAGGAACAGTCAATTGAACTGCTCCTATTTTTCTGCTAAATATGTTGTAGTTTTCTTATATGTATAATGATAGATTAGTGGATTCTCATCTACGGTGCTTACGTCGAAAATGAAGAAGTGATCACGGTTATCTCTAGTCTTTTCCTTATTGAGGACAAAGTAATTCTTATGAGAAGTTGCCATTGTTTTGAGGATATCATCGGTCAGGAAGGTCAATGGAATATTCATATTGGAGTAGCGATAAAAGTCACGTTCAAAATCTTGGTAGCTCTCGCTGTAATAGTCCATTTGTAGGTGATTACGCTGAAACTCAAGCTGATTCATAAAGTACCTCCTCAACAAGTTCGATACTCATAATATCTTTCAATTTCAAATTGATGTGACCTGTTGTAGTTTTTATCAAAATGAAATCTTTGGTCAGACTTGGTATTGTTCCAGTGTAGGAAACACGCTTGTTTTTTTCAATCACTTGAATGCGCGTGTTTAGTTGGCTAGCGTATACTTGACTGAGGAGTAATAATTTCTTCTCTAGTGATAAGTCAGACATGTACGTTACTTTGTTTGTATCATCAGAGAGTGCTGATGTATGCTCAGATAGGAAAAAGCCCATCCATTTTTGCATCTTAGTATCCTGGTACTCTCTTGCTGATTGAAATGGTAAGTATGAACGGTCAATCATTTTAATCCCTCCAATCCACCAGCGGAATGACCGCCGATAAGTTTACTGCGTTCAATATTTCTGGAACCTTCAGTTAGGACGGTTCCTTTTTGTATGGCTAAAAAGCCAAACTGTTCTCTGACAACATCAATAGCTGTCTGAAGTCTATTATCTTTTTCAATTTGTTCTACATCATCAAAGAGTGATAGTAGAGTATAACTTTCATCTACGAAGCCACTATAAGATACACCAATTTGTCTCACTGCACCAGAGGTGTATTTTTTTCGGAATAATTCTAGTACATGACCAACCATTGTTTTTGGAAGATTTGCGGGTTCAATTTTTTTCTGAGCATTTATAGATTTTTTCATCTCAGTCCTAGAATAGCCAATATGGATTGAAACAACAGTTGCTTTCTTATGGGCTGAACGCAGTCGATTAGCAACCTGGTCAGCCATTTCAGCTAATACGATTTCAATTTCCCTTTGGGTTCTGTAATCTCTAGGAAGTACTTGTGAGTTACCCAATCCTCGTGATTTTGGTTTATAGGGTTCATGGACGTTACTCTCATCAACTCCATTGGAGTGAAACCAAAGTTGAACACCGACTTTACCGAATTCTTTTTTGAGAATATCAGGATTGAAATTAGCCAGTTCTTTGATTGAATGAATACCAAGTTTTTGTAAATGAATCTCGGTTTTACTACCAATCCCCCAAAAGTCTGTTAAATTTGGAATGGCCCATACCTTGGTTTCTACATCTTCGTATGACCAGTTAGCTCTCATTGTAGCAGTTTTCTTAGCTTCATTATCTAGAGCTAGTTTAGCTAGAAGAGGATTGGAATTGCTCATTCCAACAGTTGAAATAATACCTGTTTTACGATAAATATCTCTCTGAATCATAGCCGAAATATTATCTAACTTATCTTTCCTTGACATTGACTTATCAGAAATAAAGTAAGAGAGTGAGCTAGTAAGGTCAATAAAGCCTTCATCGATTGAATAGGGGAGAATGTCATCTGGAGCAGCATAGTCTTGAAAGATATGCTGAATCTCTAGATTCTTCTCAATATATCTGTCCATTCGAGGAGGAACGATGAGTGTACGCTTTGCCCAGTGTTCAATAAACGATTTATACTTTGGTGGGTTCTGTTGCAAAGTCTCAAAAAGGTCATTAGTTTTTCAAGATGATTCTTATTTAAGCAGGGATTCCTAATAGTCCTTTGATTTCTGTACAGACGGAAAAGCCAAAAAGAGACCCTTCTTTTCGGCTTTTTTTATAAATTCCTCGAATCGCTTCCATGCCTTTAATCGTGGTTGAGGCTGTTCGCAAACTTTGGTAAAATTTGTTTCTTCGCTTAATTGGACGATGGTCTTGTTCAATCAGATTATTCAGATACTTGATTGTTCGATGTTCTGTTGTTATATACAGTCCATTTTTCTGAAGCTTTCTGAAGGCACTCTTAATAGAGGGTGCTTTATCCGTTACTAGAACCTTTGGTTCTCCAAACTGGTTCTTCAGTCGTTTTAGAAAAGCATACGCAGCCTGTGTGTCGCGCTTTTTCCGTAACCAGATATCTAAGGTTAAGCCATCTACATCGATAGCGCGATATAAATAATGCCACTTTCCTTTAATTTTGATATAAGTCTCGTCCATTTTCCATGAATAAAAGGACTGTTTGTTTTTCTTTTTCCAAATTTGATAAAGAATCTTTCCGTATTCTTGCACCCAACGGTAAATTGTGGTGTGACAAACGTGAATTCCTCGGTCATACAGAATTTCCTGCACTTCACGATAACTCAGGTTGTACCGAAGATAGTAGCCGACGGCTACGATAATCACGTCTTTTTGAAATTGTTTTCCTTTGAACTGAGTCATCTTCATTCCTCCAAGCTATCTTTTTCAATTATTTTACCTCAAAATGAGCTTATCGGAAACTTTGCAACAGAACCGAGTGTTTATGTCAAATGGCAAGTCGTAGGAACGACCTACATTTGCTTTTCCGAAGACTTTCTTAAACATAGGAGAAGAAGCGAGAATCAATCCTGCCGAGTTGTCTGCACGGCTCATGACACACAGTGATGTGTAGAGCGGATGCAAACCTCTATCTACACATTCTACCGAAGCGTAGAAGGACTTCATATCGAGGAAGGCTATGTCACTTTGAGGTTCAATAGAATAGTCGATATAGCCCATAGGATTATCTCCTTTTAAGTTTTTCTAGCTCTTCGATAAGTTCACCGATGTAGTCAGTGATGTCGTATTCAAATTTATCAGGGATGAAGATAATACGTTCGTCTTTGATGTAAATCATTTCTTTAACATTCATTGGTGTTGTCATCCTCCTCGGTCATAGCAATTAAAATAGAATTTTCTAACAAAAAAGCGTAAGGATAGATTTTAGCATCCTCATTTTGAGGAATAAGAATTTCATCGAATCCTTCATTTTCTAGTCGTTCCTCGAAGTTGTCCATATTGAAAATTTCGACTTTACAGTCCGGATTGAAACCATACGTCCCAAGTTCTAAAATATCCTTTAGCTTCATGACTATACTCCCTCTACAGGCATGAAGTGGCCTACAACTAGACCAACAATTTTTGGTTCATCCTCATAAGGGATGAACTTCTCTGGATAGTTCTTATTCAGTGAAACCATTCTAAATCCATCCTCATCACGGTAGAGTTTTTTGATATAAACTGAGTCATTCCATGAAAATGCATATACAGCCCCGTCATAGTCGAAACCGTTAGAGCGTATAAGTGCGACTTCACCGCTCTTATAGACAGGCTCCATAGAATCTCCCTCGATCCATGCTGCAATATCGTAGCCGTATTGTTCCTCATCGGAGTAGACAGTTTCAGTTTCAAACTCGTCAAAGAATCCTTCTCCCAGGCCAGCAGATAATTGAATATCTGATAGTACCTGTACTGAAAAGAGTGGAATGACGTTTGAAGTTTGTTGGGATAGAAGAAGCTCCTCAACATAGTCCTCTGCCTTTAGCTGGTTACCGGGAGTTAACTGAAGATAATTATTGACAATATTGTATTCAGATTCAAAATAGGTGACCGGGACATCTAGGATTTTGGCGAGAGCAGTAAGGTTTTTTTGATTCGGGGTGGACTTTCCTGACTCCCACTTATTGTATGAAGCTCTATTAATACCTAATTTATTGGCAATTTCAGACTGATTAAATTTTCTCTCAATTCTTTTTTCTTTAAGACGAATTCCAGAAAACATGACGCACCACCTTTGTTGCTTTATTATGCAACAATTATATCAAAAATATCAAACTTTGCAACAAAAGAACATTCAGATGTAAAATCTGCTTAGTATTCATCCATTATATATGTAAAATATATCGTTTGATCAATCGTTTTTCTGATTTTAGTAGTTTAATCATATCTAAAGTAACATTAGCACAAATTTTCTTGTAATAGAATAATACGCTGATTTTTTTAACAATTTTTGATATAATATTCTCAACATTATGTTGCATTATAAAGCAACGAAATTGAGGTTGTAAGATGCCAATTACAGAATATATTAAAAGAAAATTTATAAGTCAAATTAAGTCAGATATTCATAGTAATATTTTATTGGATATTAAAGCTAAGATAGAAAACAGTGTTGAGAGTTGGCAAGTGTTCTCAAAAGAACTTCCAAACATAAAATATATTAAAGTTACTCCGTTTCAAAAGGATTATCGAACTATTCGATTATTAGTTAATGTGACTTCAGAAACACATTTCGAGTTTATTTGTAAAGAGCAGACAGAGATAAGAGATATCCAAAGAAAACATATGATTGAATATTTGTTATTCTTTGATGATGAAGTCATAATGTCACTAGTAGAAATTGGTGAACTTCGAAAAGTAAAGTTTGATAGTGAAACACAGCTAGACTCAACGTTACTTCCCTATATGTATCAAACAAAGTACGAGGAAGAAGCAGAACAATTTTTGAATACCTTTTATAGTTCTGCATTGAAGTTACCGCAACCTATTGACCCTCTAATTGCGATAAATAGCCTTGGACTGACATTGCTGGAAAGCCCCTTAAGCCCTGATGGTAGCATTCGTGGTCAAAGTCATTTTAGGTCAGAACTAGCTAGGGTATATGACCATACTTACAATTCTTACAAAAGTTTAGTTGTTTCTGAAGGAACGGTGATTTATGATGCAAGTAAATTTGTGAAAGGGAATAAAAACCTAACACTCATTCATGAGGCATATCATCACTATAGACATCGACCTCACATAATGATGAAGGAATTTTTACTTTCGCAAGATGATTATAAACGCAGAGATAAGGATTTTAAGAACGCTAGAATGTGGATAGAAAAACAAGCGAAAGTTATTCCACCTAGAATTTTGATGCCAAGAAGTACTTTTTGTAAAAAAGCATTAGAATTAATTACTGAGATTGCAGAAAATAACAAACGTACTGGAATGCTAGATATTCTTCAAATTACTATTGAAGAGTTGGCAGATTTTTTCCATGTCTCAAAACAGTCAGCAAGAGTAAGATTGATTGAATTAGGATTTGATGAAGTTCGTGGAGTTTTGGAATTTGTAGATGGTCGATATGTTAACAATTATGCTTTTAATAAACTAAAAGTAAATCACAATCAGACTCTAACTATTTCTGAACAGCAAATGTTTGATTTATATGTCTCCGATAGTAATTTTAGAGAATTGATTGATTCTAAATGTTATATCTATGTTGATGGACATGTGGTTATTAATAGTCCAGAAGTAGTATGGTACTTCATGCAACACCCTTTTATTTCATCAGCAGCTCTAGAGAAGCTCGATGAGTATGCGATAATATTTGATGTAAAGCGCAGGGAATATGAGGATGTTGGGTTTGAAGAAGATTTTACTTTATATCTGCTACATCCTAGTTCTTATAAATTTGAGATTTCATACAAACATGGCATTGAATATTCAATTGATGAAAGAAAGCTTGAAGTTGAAACGGAGCAACGAAATCGTGAATTTACATTGTTTAGACAATTGCCTAATGACTTCACTGAAGCAATGAATAAGGTAAAAGATTATCAAGAGGAAACTTTTCCTAAAATTGCAGAAGCAGTAGATTCCAGTGAATCAACGATTAAACGACTGTTTAAAGGAACGGGTGGTAGTTTACAGCTCTTTGTATTGGTATTAGTGTATCTTGAGCTACCTGATTTTATAAATCAGCATCTGTTATCGCTCTCAAACTTTAAAATAAAAAATGGTGATAGAGAAGATATGGCTTACCAATACCTGCTTAACCATTTCCAAGGACAATCTGTAGCGGCTGCAAAACAATTTTTAACAAAAAGGGGAATATCTATCAAGTAATCGTGTCACAATGTTGACACGATTTTTATATTATTTCTGTGATATTTTCTGTGTTTTAGGGAGAAAATTGCATAATAGCAAGGTTTTGACCGTGTCAGAATCTTGCTATTTTCTTTTTTATTTTCCATGAGATACTAGACTAAAAGTAATCTCATACCATGATTTGCTACTGATCATAGCGAACCTCAAAGTTATGACTTGAGAGTGCATTGTCAGTCTGTGAGGTTAGCTGACCGATAACATAGAGGAAAGTAACTATGCGGTCAAGAATATTTTTTGCATGCCTTGATTTGTCATGTGTGCTTTCGGTATTAACTGGAAAGCCAATCAATCATGACAATCAACGTCAACTTTTTCAACTACTGCCAAGCTCAATCTTCATCAACTGGAGTACAACCAACTGAGGGTGAAGTACTAGCTCCCATG
Organism: Streptococcus sp. 2018110; assembly: GCF_019754115.1. NCBI lineage: Bacteria > Bacillati > Bacillota > Bacilli > Lactobacillales > Streptococcaceae > Streptococcus > Streptococcus sp. 2018110. The sequence continues at coordinate 9,781 of NZ_JAIJZO010000031.1, forward strand.
TTCGTACAGGATTATTACATGTCCTCACACCATTCTGGTTTGTTACGTGGTACGTTTCGTCAATGTCGAATTATGGGTATTCCAATATTAACTGCCTTTGTTCCAGTCGCAGAAGAGGAATATGAACAGATGGTCTGGTGGTATAATAACTCAGTTAATGATTATCTCAAAGATTTTCGTAAGCCAAGTAAAAATGCCCCTAAGATTTCATCTTGGGAAGCATTCACAGAGAAACAAGATTTACCAGTTATCGATGATGGGATTGAGCTTTATCTATTCATGGATCAATTTGAGTTTTTGAAATCAAAACTTGCAGAATCAAACTTTCAAGCACCAGAAATTTTGGAAATGCTATTTGATGGTTATGAGTATAAGGAAATCTTTGAAAAACTAGGAGTACAGAAATCTGCAGGCTATAAAAAAGTCAATAATACTAAGAAAGAAGGGATTGAGCTTTACAAAGAATTAAATAAATAGCAGAATCGCCATCTCAATTGTGAGGTGGCGATTTTTTACTAATCTTTCTGATAGAATAAGCATTCGTATCCGTCGGCACGAAGGTTAATATCAGACAACCAATCTGGTGCAATCCCCATTAATGATGCAATCTCATCAAGTTTTTGTTCCCTTGAACATTCGATTATTACTTCATCGTGTACATGGCCTACAATTTTAAACTCTTTCAGTTGCTTCAAAGAGTAAGCAAGGATGTCACGGCTGATAGCTTGTACAATGTTTTCTACAAATTTTGGACCGTAACTTGCTAACCTCTCCCAACGTTTGGCAGTTCCAGTCCCTTCGTAGGTGACAGATTCCCCTCCGAATTGGTTCTCTCCAATTCTTGGTTTGATATATGATAGTTTACGACCAGATGGGAGTGTAATGAATAGAATGCCGCTTTTTACTTCAAATTGAATACCGTTAATAGATGTTGGAATTAGTTCCTTTACAGCAGTCTTTACAGCATTATCGACATCCCACCATAGGAGAACGATATTCGGATTAGCTAGTCGCCATGAGTTTACTAGTGGTTGGAGTTCTTCCTCAGTTAGTCCCATATCAATGGCACCCATGGCTTTGAGTGCACCGACTGAACCACCATAGCCACAAGCAAGCTCCGCAATTTTCCCTTTTTGTCTCAATTCAGAATTTTGTCCATGTTTTTCAACTGGTACTCCAAACATCTGAGAAGCGGACATACAGTAGATGTCTTTCCCTTGTTCAAATACCTTACTACGCCATCTCTCTCCAGCTAAGTGGGAGAGTACACGAGCTTCGATAGCTGAAAAGTCGCAAACAATGAATTTCTTTCCTTTACTTGGGACAAAGGCAGTTCGGATAAGTTGAGATAAGGTATCTTGTGTGTCGTAGAGTAGCTCAGTAGCTTCTAAGTCACCTGTTCTGAAAAGTTCTCTAGCTTCCTCTAGGTCAGGAAGATGGTTCTGTGGTAAATTCTGAA
>NZ_JAIJZO010000032.1:0-10851 GCF_019754115.1 Streptococcus sp. 2018110
ACTTTCTGCGATAAGAAATCAATTAAACACGTTGATTCGTAAGAAAAATTTTCCAGCTTATCGTCATGATAGAAATATTGATTATCAGTATAACAAGCTGTTGAAGAAGTATGAAGCGAGTCTCTCTGCTTTAGCGGTTAAGAAACGTAACCAGCTACGTGAGGAGTTGTTAGTTGAAACAGATGAGATGAAGTGTGCGTGCATGATTAGCCTGATTAAGGAGTATAACTTATTAGGTCGTCTACGAGCCTATGAATGAAAGGAAATAAGCTCTTATGATAAAAAATCGCTCTCCAACAAACTTGAATAAATAAGTGAACAGACAGTAGAAAAAGATAAAAACAGAAAGATAAAAGGAAAAGAAAAGATGGCTACAAAAGAAGAAAAAAATAAAGTGATTACAGATATTAAAAAGACTGCTGGTTTGCTTGGAGAATCGCTACAGGCTCGTGATTGGGAACAGGCTTATGAATATCATGAAAGCTTGAAAAAACACCTTGAAAATGAATTGCTTGGTGAGTTTACAGGTAACGAATTGACGAAACTAGGTATTGAAGAAATTCGTCAATTGTCGAAGAAATATGCGTATTTCAATAAGGAAATGCGTAAGTTTCAAGGGGCACTTGTCGCAAATGGTAAACGCTTCTTAGAACATACAAAATAGATAGTTTGAGGGCTGGTCTGTTGGACTGGCCTTTTCTTTTTATAGAAAAGGAGTTTTAGATATGCTTATTAAAAAAGAAGTTTCGTCTATTCATGATATTCGTACATGGTCAGGAGCAACAACGACTGTCGATACAGTTGTTGAAGCTTACAAAGAAGATGAGCTGATGTACTTGTTGGAAGATATGTTTCCAGAAGGTGCTACGGAGGTAGAAGTAAATGACTTCCTCTGGTTTGAGTCAGATTATATCTATCGTGCACTAGATATGGCTACAGAAGATGAGGAGGAATGGTAAAGAGGTAGGAAATGAGGAATTTTGCGCCTTTATACCGAGGTACGGTATACGATGATACTAGAGACCAGTTATGGAATTTATCTATTTATTTAGAAATAGGGAAGAAACGTCCATTCTTGCATTGTGTAGTAGATTGTGATGGTAGTCATTATTTTCCAGCTCTATTTGAGTTAAATGGTGACCTTATCAACTATTATACAAGAATGGATAGAGCCTTAATTCGAGCAACTCAACGAGTGATTATTCAAAATGAGTATATTTTCAAGAATATGATTAAAAATAATTGACGTACGTAACAACGTACGCTATAATGGGTATAAGAAAATAAAAGGGGTATACTAACTATGAATTTAACAACCTTCCGTAAAGATATTTACAATCTTTCTCAATCTGTTATTGATAATCATGAAGAATTGGAAATTTTAGTTGGGGATGATGGAGATGGTGTTGTAGTTGTTTCTATGGCAGATTATCGTGCTTTAAAGGAATTAGCCTATTTGGAGAATACTGGAACACTTTCGACTGTTTTTGAGCGTATGGAAAATGAGTCAGAAGATGATTTTTCAATTGAGGATGCGCTATGAGTGAATGGAAAGTTATTCCACACAAGCTGGTCAAAAAAGATGATATTCCTAGGCTGATGGCTATTGGATTGAAAAGTGATTTTGACGAAGTTGTTTCTATCTTGAAAGAGAACCCATATAGTCGTAAAAGGCGAATGGAAAAATTACATCCTAAAAACAAGGAAATTTATTCTATGCGATTAAATGTCCAACATAGGGTTGTTTATACGATTGATAAGAAACAGAAGATTGTTAAGATATGGTCTGCTTGGACTCATTATGAGCAACGGTTACCTAAAAATAAATAAGGACAAGTTCTATAGTGGGCTTGTCTTTTTTATTTATAATAATTCTAAAATAGACCTAGACAAGTCTATAAACTATCTAAAATAAAAAAAGGAGTATATTTACGATGAATAAACAAAAAATGATGTCAGTTGTAACAGTCGCAGGTCTAGCACTTTCTACAGGTGTTACTGCATTTGCGGATGAAGGCACAGTAAAACCACTCTCAAATGAAGAAGTGGTTGTTGTCTCTGAGGATGTAGTAGATGATGGTGAAAATACAGTTGTTGACGAGACATCTGTAGAAACTCCACCAAGTGTTTCTGAGGAGAATAAAGGGGAAGTTCCAATTGAAAAGCCTATTGTGGATACTGGAGAAGTGAAAGAGGAAACACCAGTAGAGACACCTAAGGAAGAACCGAAAGAAACTTCCCCTACCACATCAGAACCACCCAAAGTTGAACCACCTGTGATTGTTGCACCAGAAACTAAACCAACTGCCACGGAAGAAATTCCATTTGAGCCTATTCAAAAAGAAGATGGTTCAAAGATTATTGGAACAACACAAGGACAAGTAGTGGTTCAAGAAACCGATGGAACGCTAAAAACGGTTGCTCCCGAAGCAGTTGGAGCACAGGTAAAAAGCGATGGTAACGTCTATATTCCCACAAAAGATGGAAAAATGACACGCTTACCAGAAACAGGGACACAAGAGGTTGTTTCGCTGACTGCCATTCTTTCAGGATTCTTGCTCTTGTTATCTACTGCTTATCTAAAAATTAAAAAGGGTATTTTATGAGGAGGTAACAGTTGAAAAATGCACCTATTTTTCAATCACTGAAAACCTATTTTGCACGCTTTAAAAAAATGAAGAAGGTAAAAAATGCTCCAACTCTTACCTTGGTTCGTCAAAAAACAGCTAATATGCTGGTCTATGGACTATTACTAGTCCTTTTTCTTGTTGGGCTATTAGGTGCTTTTCGTGCCATTGGTCTTTCGTCAAATGTAGCCACGTTGGGTTCACAGGTAGAACGGTTTGAAGCTTCCTTGTCAGACCTTCCTAAAAATAATCAAATAGATATTTCGAAGGTCAGACAGTACATGTCTGATTTTTTAAAAATCTATCTGACCTATGATGCAAATACAGCAGACCAACGCTTAAAAGAGCTGGACTATTATTTTTCGTTCGGTATGTCTGGTTACACAGATTCTATCAAACAAAATAGGACGTATACAGGTAGTAGTTTGATTGGTCTAACAGAAGAGGACGGCTTTTATATTGCGGATATGAAAGTTAGTTTTGAAACGGTAGAACAAGGTCAAACTGTGTCGAAAGTTCGAGTATTGTCTATTCCTTTTCGAATAGATAACGGACTATTGTCTATTATTAGTCCGCCGTATTTCAAAAAAGAAGATAGCTTATTAGGAGAAGCAGAACCATTAAAACGTAAGAAACGTGAAGATGTGACTGTTTTAGATGAGAGTGAACAAGATTCTATTCAGGAATTCTTAACGGTCTTCTTTGATAAGTACGCTTTGAGTGGTGAAGTAGACTTAGGCTTAGTGATGAAAGAACCATTTTTAATGGGTGGACAGTACACGGTTGACTCGATTCGTGAGGATAGCTTGCTGATGTATCAGGAAGATAAACAAGTTATCGTACAAGTTTCTGTTGATTTTTTAGATAAAGGTAACGGAGCAGTTCATACGGAAAACTTTACTTTATATCTACAAAATCAGGATAACGGTTGGTATGTTGAAAAAATGTATCACTATTTTAAATAATTAAATAATAAAGGAGACAAAATATGTTTGAAGGTTTGTCAGAATTTTTAAATGGCGATGGCTTAATCGCCTTATCTGCTGTTGCGGTCATTCTATTGATTCGGGCTTGGAAGAAGTCTGATTGGGTTGAGTTGGGGACTGTCTTAGTATTCTATGGAATTATTGTATCTGTTATTAAAGGCGATGCTATTTTGTCATTCATCGGTGTAGCATTACGCTGGTTTGGGGTAGAAACAGGTCTATGATGGATGAAGGAGAAATCTATGACTATGCTAGGGGACTCAATGCCCCGTACTGGATTCAAGAGGTAAGGACAAAAAAAGGAAAGGTCTTAATCAGTTTATCTGTGCCACGACAATTGTCCTTTTTTGTTGTTTTTATCGTAACATTTGTGTTAATGATGACTGTTTTTAGACCAATTATGGAAGTGATTTATTTCTTTACAAGAGGATTGGAATTGCTACTGTATTACTATATCCCTAATCAATTAGGGCGCTGGTATTCTGAGTATGAGATAGATGGAAAAACGATGCTGTCTTATATTCGTGGAGTCATTCGCTATATGATTGACTTCGGTCTGAATAAAAAAGCTATCTATCAATCAAAACGAGTTCCTATTTATAGGGAATTTCGCTTTGAAAAAATAAACAATTAAATCTGTGCAGATGTCAAAGTCTGCGTAGATATAGCACGGTAAGACGTGCCAAAATATATAGTAAAAGTGAGGAAACAGATGACAATAGAACTTGCATATCCGATTTGTGCAACGCACGAAAATATGGGGTTGAGGAAGGATGGCACAGTACGTGCCTTTTATCGTATTCCGAATACACCTATCACCGTAACAGATTCCCGTAAGAAGGAACAACATAAGGAAAAAGTAACCCGCATCTTAAATAAGCTAAACAATCAAAAGTATTTTGAAATTTCCCTTATCCCTAAAGATTATCTACTAGAAGAAAAAATGAGGGATTTTTCAAAAGCTCTGTCAGAAGATAGTCGGGAGATTGGCAAACGGTATTTATCTAAAGTTGTATCTGATCTGACTGCTGAAATGGAAATTCCTTATCAATATGATTGGGTTGTAGGGATTGATATTCGTTCAGCTCTAGCGTCTCGTAGTTTTAAAGAATTGGTACAAGACAAGTCAGATAAGATTGTGTCTGGTCTACTGGCTTTAGCTGGTTATACTGTTGAGCAGAAAGAAAACTGGTATGAGGACTATATAGATGATGAACAGAAGGTTTTTCAGATTCTAAATGCTTTAAAAGCAAAACGTTTGGCAAATGAAGAACTCTATTATTATCAAGCAATGGAGTTTATCCCTTATATTCCACACTTGAAAGAAGAAGTGATTGCGAATAGGGAACTAATTAATATTTCGGATACAGTCATCACGGTTGAGGATGGAGGGTATCTAAAATTTGAAAGTCCTTATGGTATTTCCTACGTAGACATGTTGCCTATTGGTCGTTTTCCAACTATTATTAACGGAATGCATATTGGAGAATATTTACAACGATTCCAATTTCCTGTCCATTTGAAAATTTTGGGAGAATATGTTGAAAGCTCAGGTATCCGTGGGACGATGGCTAGAAGCAATGTGCGCTACCACAATATCATGAAAGAAGCTCATTCTACCAATACTGTACAACAAGAAGAGATTATCTTGGGAAATATGTCGTTAAAAGATTTAATGCGTAAGGTTGGTAAACGAGAACAGTTGATTGAATGTTGTGTCACACTAATGGTCTGTGGTTCGTCTGTGGCACAATTGCGTAAGAGAAGAACGGCTCTGTTGAGTTATTTCCAAGATTTGCGAGTCGGTTTGTTTGAAAGTAAATTTGATACGATGTACCTATTCCAATCTCATTTAATGGGACAGCGTTTGACTAAAAATGCTAAGTTTTGGAATCATTTAGTGATAGCAAAAGGCTTATCTGAATTAATGCTATTTACCAATACCTTTTCTGGAAACAGAATTGGTTGGTACATAGGTCGGGTGGATAATAATCTAAAGCAATGGGACAATTTACAGCGTGCCGTTTATTCTTCTAAAAATCTTGTCCTATTTAACCCTACTGTCGGCAATAAAGAAGATATTGAAGGGAAACAAACCAAGAATCCTCATTTTGCGATAACTGGTGCAACGGGGGAAGGAAAATCCTATCTTGCAGAAATGATTTTTATATTGACCTCATTTTTAGATGTAAGACAACTTTATATTGACCCTAAACGGTCGATTCGGAAACATTGGGAAGCAAAAATAAACAATCAGAAGTTTCAGAAAAAATATCCTGATATGGTCAAACATATTCAAGGATTTAAATTTGTGACGTTAGATGCCAAAGAACCATCTAACAAAGGAGTGCTAGACCCGATTGTTATGTTATCTCCTGTGGATGCTATTAGCACGGCAAAGAATATGATATTTTACTTATTAGCGGGTGAACGTTTAGAATTAACACAAAAAACAGCTATTGGAGAAGTCGTATCAACTGTAGTCGAACAACGAAGTAACGGAGAAATGGTTGGTTTTAGAACGGTTATTGAATTGTTGGTTGAGAATAAAAGCAAAGAAATTTCTGACTTGGGCTATTACCTCCAATCCATTATTGATAGTTCAATTTTAGAGTTGGCATTTTCTTATGGTGATGTATCGGGTCTTAGCTATGACGATAGAAATATTATTTTAGAAGTTGCGGACCTATCCTTACCGAGTTCTGGGAAAGATAGCGTGACAATATCTGACCATGAACAGAAGTCAGTAGCTCTTATGTTTGCGTTAGGTGCTTTTTGTCGTCGATTCGGTGAAAATAATCGGAAAGAAGATACGATTGAATATTTTGATGAAGCGTGGGTCTTGTTGCGTAGTAACGAAGGCAAAGAAATTGTGGAGAATATGAAACGTATCGGACGCTATTATAGTAACATTCTTGGTTTGATTACTCAATCTGTGGAGGATACACGTACAGAAGAAGATGGTACAGGATTTGGTACACTCTTTGCTTTTAAAGAGACAAAGGAATACGTATTGATACTCGAACATATGGGACTAGAGACAACAGAAGAAAATGTGGAATGGGTAAAACATATGATTTCGGGACAGTGTCTGTACAAAGATGTCTACGGCAATGTCAATATGATTTCAGTCCATACTCCTCATAAGGCTATTGACGAACTGTTAAAACCGATGGAAGCCACTGTTTCGTCAAACCTTGAAAGTAAATATGCGAACTAGGGAGGAAAGAATATGGATAAATTAAAAGGTATCGATGTTTTTTCTTTTCGTGCCTATATTGAGCCGACAGATGGTTTTGATACGGGAGTCTGGTCGATTTTGACAGATATATTTGTCAATTTTCTTTTTGCGATTTTGAATGTGATTGTATTAGTCTTCTCAACGATTATTAACATTTTAGAATCTTTTTCTATTTATGACCTCTATAAGAAGATTGTTTATGATGCATCACTAGAACTTTGGAAAGAGTTGGTAGGCAGTGATGACGGACGGCTAGTGCAAGGTTCGGTTGTCTTTGTCCTTTTGTCAGTCGTTGCGGTTTATTTGTTCATTATATGGTTGTTAGGTAGACAGAATTTCTCTAAAAAGGTGCTACATGTATTGGTAGTTATTGCCCTAGGCTTTGGATACTTTGGGACAATTGAAGGGACAGGGGGAGGTCTGTTTATCCTTGATGGCATCCGTGATTTATCTAATGAAGCCTTGAAAGTGGTCGATACCATCAGTTTAGAATTTTCTGTTGGAGAAGAACAAACAGAAACATTAGATACAACGTTTGATTTTTCAGATTCTTATATAGCTCAAACGTCTTATCAAACCTACTTATATGTCAATACAGGTCGAATAGATGGTAAGTTTTTCAATAAGGAGACGGAGCAAGAAGAAGTATTGGATAATAAAAAGATTCTAGGTTGGTCAGATGCGGATGGAACATTTAATCAGGCTTCTAATAGTGATAGAGAAAAGGAATTGCAACGTTTAGGACATGGTGCAAAAGATAATACAGAAAAGAATAGCTGGGTTTCTGCGGTTGGCGACTATCTGTTTATGAAAATGTTTTATGTGGTTGGTTCGATTGGTAAGGCGATTCTTCTTCCAATTCCTTATATTGTTATTCATCTGTTAAGACTAGTCGCAGAATTGTTGGTTCTAGTTGTTATACTTGGTTTTCCGTTTTTCTTACTAGCATCTTTTGTCCCTCAATTGGAGAATGTTTTAATAGGAGCGATTAAATTATTATTGACTAGCGCAGTGCTTCCTTCTATTGGTTCGTTTATGATTTTATCTGTAGCGATGATTAACAAGCTGATAGACCTAGGTTTGAGAGGTCAATTTCAAGAGAGTACCTCTACTATGTTAATAGCATCTAATTTCGTCTCGCCGTTTGTCCAATACTTTGTTTATATTATTATCTGGAAATTTAAAGAACCGATTTTGTATTTCTTTATAGGTGGCAATAGCTTGCTTACATCAGAAATCAATGTAGGAATGGATAGTGGGAAAGATGGTGTAGACAATTTGGTTAAAGACGGAAAATTCTATATGAATGTCTTGAAATATCATTACTTTAGTCCAGAAGATGGTTCTTATGATGTAGAAACACCAGTTATAGACGATATTCCAGTGGATGTAGAAACACCAGTTATAGACGATATTCCAGTGGATGTAGAAACACCAGTTATAGACGATATTCCAGTGGATGTAGAAACACCAGTTATAGACGATATTCCAGTGGATGTAGAAACACCAGACATAGACGATATTCCAGTGAATGTAGAAACACCAGTTATAGACGATATTCCAGTGGATGTAGAAACACCAGACATAGACGATATTCCAGTAGATGTAGAAACACCAGCTATAGACGATATTCTAGTGGATGTAGACACTCCATCTATGGATGATATTTCAGTAGATGTAGATATTCCAGATGGGAATGTGGAATAGGAGGTCATTTTGAAATTGAAATGGTTGAAAAAGCTCTTTATTGGTATTCTGCCTTTGTTTGTGTTTCCGATTGTCATTGTATTGATTGTGGCTGGGGCATCTTCATCTAGTGGGACAGAAGAGACTGTAAACGGTGTTGTCTATGTTAAACATTGGACAAGTGGCAGCGCCTATACCCATCATTTTTTACATAGGAGATACGGTATTACTGTCGAACAAATCAATGGTTTTATTCGGAGTCAAGGGTATGAGCCTGTTGGTCGAGCAAGTGGAGAAAGCTTTTTAGAAGCTCAAAGAAAGAGCGGAATAGATGTCCGAGTCTTAGTAGCCTTTGCACAAATGGAATCTTCTTATGGTACAGCAGGAGTCGCTAAACAATATCCTGATGCGAATATTTGGGGGTATGGTTGTTTTGATAATGACCCAGACCAAGGAAGGCATTGGGGACCAGAAAGAGCATTTAATGATTTTAGAACCTATCAAATTGAACAGCTAGGAAATTATAATCTCCAAATTATGGATGAACGTGCTAGTCAGTATACTTTGGGAGTCTTGCCGATTAGTAAAGGTGTTTATTATACAGATACATCAGGGACTGGCAAAGCTAGGGCACAGGTTATGGAAGCCTTCGATAAATATATTGACGAAAATGGCGGTACACCAGACCCGCCTACAGAACCATTGATTTCAGGAGTAGGTACAGTTGCATCTGGTTGGGATTTTCCAGTAGAGTATGCAGGAAAGTTAAAGTATGGTCATCCAAGTACAACTTCATTAATTACACAGGCTGGAAGTGGTTATCCAGAAGGTGAATGCACCTGGTATGTTTATAATCGCTTAATGGAAACAGGAATCATTACGGTTTCTGATGGTTATGGATACTTAGGAAATGGTCAAGACTGGGTAGGCAGTCTAACCGCTCGTGGTTGGAAACAAAGTTCCACTCCAGTTGTTGGTGGAGTTGTTTCTATGGCTTTTGGGGAATACGGTCATGTCACATTTATTGAGCATGTCAATCCAGATGGTACATTTTTGATTAGCGAGTGTAATTGGCAAGGGAACCGTTCCCAAGTACATTATAGAGTGATTAGTCATGAAGCAAACTATACATATGCTTATAGAAAGTAGAGAAAGTAGATGAAGAAATTAGTCTGTGCTAGTTGTCTGTTGTTACTGTTAGTTGGTTGTACTTCGAAAGAAACGAACCAATCAGAAGAACAGACCGTAGTTAAACCAATTCAAACGACAAATGCTACTCAGAAGGAGTATAGTTCTTTCGATGTTATTGCGGATAATTTTATGAAAACTTATATTGAGCAGTCTTTTGATTTAGAGAAATTAGCTCAAAAACAGAAAAAGCTAGAAGATATAGCGGGAGATTCTAGTTTGGATGTTGCGATTTCGGATGTGGTGGCTTTACAATCAGAAGTAGAAGAATATCAAAATAGTAAGGTATTACGAACAAGTGCTAGTGTGACACTTGTAGAAAGGAGTCTACAACATATTGAAGTCTATAAGAAGGGAGCGTTGTACTTTGCGGATGTAACGTTTAAAGAAGATTCTCCAGCTTATAATGGTGCATTTGAAAGACGGAAACAGTATTCGTTTAAAATACAAGATTCTAAAGTTGTACAATTTGAAGAGGTGTTGACTAGGTAAAATGTAATGAATAGCAGATTATCAAAGAGGTTTATATAAAGATGAAGTTTAGAGATGAGGAGATAGAAAAGTTTGTGAGTGACTATCTTTTGGACTTTTTACAGTCTGATAGTTTCATTTTGTATTTAGATAATTCTAAAACAGGTAATTTGTTAAATCCGATTGTTAGACTTTCGTTTATTAAGCGTTTAATAAACTATATATTTTATGTTAGTTCTCAAAAAATTATGATACACTATTATTATGAGACAGAATATTTAATGATAGTGAGGATAGACGAAAGAATGAAAGAAGTTACAATATTGATTCCTTATGAAGATTATGACAAATATTTTGATTTTATTTATGAGTTAAATCAACTAGTTTCTTCAGATGGTTCTATCTTGATTTCGGAAAGTAACGTCCAGGGATTAGGAGTTATTAACTATCGTGTGATTGATGCAGGTACAGCAAAAACTTTAAGTTATGTTATTGGAAAATGAAATGAGCAGGTCACTAAGTGGCTTGTTTTTTTTATTATAGCTAACGTGCAAAAAAGTTCGGAAAATCATCAAGTATTTTGAAACTCCAGATGAAAAATAGTTCGGAAAAACATTCCTATGTGCCTTTTCCTGGAGAAGAATTTGTTCGA
>NZ_JAIJZO010000033.1:0-9345 GCF_019754115.1 Streptococcus sp. 2018110
ACTTTCTGCGATAAGAAATCAATTAAACACGTTGATTCGTAAGAAAAATTTTCCAGCTTATCGTCATGATAGAAATATTGATTATCAGTATAACAGGCTGTTGAAGAAGTATGAAGCGAGTCTCTCTGCTTTAGCGGTTAAGAAACGTAACCAGCTACGTGAGGAGTTGTTAGTTGAAACAGATGAGATGAAGTGTGCGTGTATGATTAGCCTGATTAAGGAGTATAACTTGTTAGGTCGTCTACGAGCCTATGAATGAAAGGAAATAAGCTATTATGATAAAAAATCGCTCTCCAACAAACTTGAATAAATAAGTGAACAGACAGTAGAAAAAGATAAAAACAGAAAGATAAAAGGAAAAGAAAAGATGGCTACAAAAGAAGAAAAAAATAAAGTGATTACAGATATTAAAAAGACTGCTGGTTTGCTTGGAGAATCGCTACAGGCTCGTGATTGGGAACAGGCTTATGAATATCATGAAAGCTTGAAAAAACACCTTGAAAATGAATTACTTGGTGAGTTTACAGGTAACGAGTTGACGAAACTAGGTATTGAAGAAATTCGTCAATTGTCGAAGAAATATGCGTATTTCAATAAGGAGATGCGTAAGTTTCAAGGAGCGCTTGTCGCAAATGGTAAACGCTTCTTAGAACATGCAAAATAGATAGTTTGAGGGCTGGTCTGCTGGACTGGCCTTTTCTTTTTATAGAAAAGGAGTTTTAGATATGCTTATTAAAAAAGAAGTTTCGTCTATTCATGATATTCGTACATGGTCAGAAGCAACAACGACTGTCAATACAGTTATTGAAGCTTACAAAGAAGATGAGCTGATGTACTTGTTGGAAGATGTGTTTCCAGAAGGTGCTACGGAGGTAGAAGTAAATGACTTCCTCTGGTTCGAGTCAGATTATATTTATCGTGCGCTAGATATGGCTACAGAAGACGAGGAGGAATGGTAAAGAGGTAGGGAATGAGAAATTTTGCACCTTTATACCGAGGTACGGTATACGATGATGCTAGAGATCAGTTATGGAATTTATCTATCTATTTAGAAATAGGGAAGGAACGTCCCTTCTTGCATTGTGTAGTAGATTGTGATGGTAGTCATTATTTCCCAGCTCTATTTGAGTTAAATGGTGACCTTATCAACTACTATACAAGGATGGATAGAGCCTTAATTCGAGCAACTCAACGAGTGATAATTCAAAATGAGTATATTTTCAAGAATATCCTTAAAAATAGTTGACGTACGTTATAGTATGCGTTGCAACGGTTATCTATCATAAATAAGGACAAGTTCTATAGTGGGCTTGTCTTTTTTATTTATAATAATTCTAAAATAGACCTAGACAAGTCTATAAACTATCTAAAGTAAGAAAGGAGAACGATTTGGTAAAAATATTAAAATCAAAAAAGAAAAAAGAAGTAACAGTACGTCGCTTTAGTCAGAAACGCTATAATCGGCTATTTTTAGGTGGATTGATTGTATTTTTCTCTTTATCTTGCCTGATGATTGTTACCAACCTTATGAAGGCGGATAGGAAAGAAGAGCCTATCCAACAAATAGTGGCAGATGATAGGAAAGAGTATCGGCTTGAAAATTACTTAAATAATTTTGTGTATTACTATTTTAATTTTTCGGAAGATGGAGAAACACAGTCTTCGCAGATTGAGAAGTTGAATAGTTTTTATGCGGACGGTCTCACTTTATCTAATCAAGGGTATCTACGTCAACCTAGTGTATTAAATACTTATAGGCTTCTATACCTGGATAAGGAAAAAGCAACTTACCTTGTTAGTTATACAGTAACAATCAAGGAAGAAGGTAAGGAAACAAAGCAAGAATTTGTGACAGAATTTACTGTCCCCTATAAAGAAGTAGAAGGGAAATATTACGTTTCAGACTTGCCTTATTTTGAAACAGTAAAGTCTAGTCAATATGAAATAGTGGGAGAAGAAGAAAAGAAAAAACTTGAACCTGATAATGTTCTAAACGAAGAACAAAACAGTCAGCTGAAAGACTTTTTGACCTTGTTTTTCACAAACTATGTTAGCAGTCAAGAAAACTTAAATTTAATTGCGAATAATATTCCTGTTTTAGCGGGAACACGATTTAAGAGTCTAGATTGGGCATATCTAGATGATAGTGATTCAAATCAGTTGAAGGTATACGCTCAAGTAACCTTTGATACTTTAGGGACGACCAGAAGTGAAAACTTTTCATTTACCATTATTAAAAAGGATGATGGTTTTTATGTAGAAAAAATGAAACATGGTATTCCAGAAAAATATAAGAAAGAGGAGAAAAAATAATGGATATTTGGAATAGTTTTTTAACGAATATTGGAGACCCGCTTATTATAGCTGGAACAGTTGTAGGTATAGGTTGGTTTTTGTTTAAAGAGCGGAAGGTAAAGATAGCCGTATCTATCTTCTTTGGTGGGATATTAGTTTATTACGTAGCTCACAATGCGCAGACAACATTAGCTTTATTTAGTCCTTTGGTTAAGAAGGTACTAGAATGGGCTTCAAAAGCCTTTGGAGTTTAGAAAGAGGAGAAAATGAAAGATAAAGAATTATACTCGTACAAGGAAGCTTTGGACCAGCCTAACTGGATAAGAAAGTTATTTGGCTTTTTCACTTTTTCACAGGCTGTAAAATTCTCCAGATTTGTTTATTGTACGATTCTAGTTGTCTTCCTCTTTCTTTTCTTTCGTTTGTTGAGATTTATTCCTGTAAACTATAATATTATTTTTTCTTTGTTGCTGTCTTGGCTGATTGCAGGGGTGTTAGAAGATTTAAAGGTAGACGGTCGTCCATTTGCTTTTTATTTTAAGGACTATATTCTATTTTATCTCAAATATGGATATAGAGCAGATAATATTTACATAAACAAAGGGAAAGTATATCGAAAAATAAAAACGAAAGGAGAACTATGAGGGTAACAACATTAAAGGAAAATACCATTATTGCATTTCATGAAAATCTGATGTTGAAAAAAGATGGGTCTGTGTTTGCGATTTATCGTATACCTTCCATGGTGGCTAATACAATGGCTATGGAGGGAAAAGAAGCGGTCAAGGAATTAACAACTTCAGTATTTGCGAATTTGAACAAGTATGCAGATTTTGAAATTAATGATATACCAATGCCTCGTGATTTAATTGGTATCATGGAAGAACTGTTTGAAAGGGTTGATAACAATCCGATTTATGTGGAATTAGCCAATGTTATTTTAAATAAAATGATTAGTGGGATTTACGAAACAACTGGTGAGCCGTTCGAATACCAGCATTATTTGATTGTTCCATTAAAATCTATCCATATCTCAACAGATGTTGTAGAAGTCATCAGACAATCCTACAGATATACAAAAGATGTTGTTATGCAAGGATTGGGTCTGCAAGAAGAGGTGGCAGACGATTGGTATAAAAACTATGAGGAACAACGTCTGGTTTTGGAAGAAGATATTGGTCTTTTGAATCCTCGACGAACCAGTGTAGAAGAGACAATCTTACTGAATAGAATTCAGTATTTAAGAGGACTACTTTATCATCGAGAAAATGAAATTCTTAATGTACAGTCTGCGCTTGAAAATTTGGATGATGTCAATATTGAATTGGAACAGGTCAATGTTATCAAGCTGACAACTCCTGAGGGTTCAGCCTACGTTGGCTTGTATCCTATTGATACGTTGCCACGTAACTTATCCTATTTTCATTTGATGGAAAAAATACATCAGTTGAATTTTCCGGTGGAAAGCAAGGTAAAAGTTCATTTTCCACGTACAAAAGGTTATTTTTCTTTGGCAGGATTAACGAGTCGAGCAAAAGACAAAATCAGGAATGCGGTCAATGAAAACGAAGAAGAAGGCGATAAACCAAAGAAAAAACAAGTTGTAGACCATTTCTTACTAGAAGATATAGAAGACCGCTTAGATAGCGGAGAAGTGATGTTGACATATCTTCATACGTTGATTGTAACTTCTGATACAATCGAGGGATTACAGGAAAAGAGAAGTTTGTTACAAGCGACTTTGAAACAAATCGGAGTTGGTTTGTTAAATGCTAGTCCAGACCAACTGTATCTATTTTTCAAAAATAGAATAGGAGATGTGCTAGATTATTCGGATAGAAACTTTATCCAAAAAGTATCTGTTGAGGGATTTTCTGAGAATCTCTTTTTTGTTTCCCAAAAAGTAGGAAATGACGTTGGCTTTTACTTAGGGAAGGTTGATCATCAGATTGAAAGCTGGTTTGGAGATTATAAAAAAGCTCTAGCCTCCTCTTCTAATTTGATTTTTGCGGATATTCTAGAAGCGAATAAACAGGGTATTGATGGCAAGACTACTGATAATCCGCATATTGCGGTAACAGGAGATACAGGTAGCGGTAAATCATTCTTGTTAAAACTTCTTTTTCTTTATCACTCACTCTTACGGACTAAATGTTTCTACATGGACCCTAAAGATGAAATTAGGGAGCAGTTTTTAAGTGTTGCGGATAAGCTGGAGCAAGAGGGCAACTATCCTGAATTAGTAGCTTATATCCGCTCCTTTAATTTTGTTTCTCTCGATGTCCAAGATAAAGAAAATAGGGGTATGCTTGACCCGATTGTCTTTCTGGACCGTTCGGAAGGGAAAAGTCTAGCCGAAACCATGCTTAGGACCATTAAACCGAATATGACAGATAAGCAGGAGACAGAATTACTGAATGCTTTGACAACTATCTATGATGAGAAGGAAGCAGGAGAACAACGAGGTATGTTACATGTCTTTGAACGTCTAGCTCAATCAGATATAGAGTCAGTAGCCGATATGGGTTCTCTCTTTCTGACTAAGTCTAAAGACTCAGTCTTAAATGTAGCTTTTTCTTATGGGGAGAAACGAGGAATTGACCTGTCAGCTAAAATTACGGTCTTGGGAATCAAAAACCTAGTACTTCCTAGCGAGGGGTCAAAACTAGACATTACTCCATCAGAAAGAGAAGGTCTTGTTATTCTGTATGCGATTGGTTATTTTTGTCAGAAGTTCGGCTCTGATGACCATACCGAAGAAACCTTGACAGTTATGGATGAGGTTTGGCAATTGAAGTCAACTTCTGCGGGGAATAAAATCTATGATAGTATCAAACGTTTAGGTCGTTCGCAGAATAACTTCTTACTGGTTGGTACACAGTCGGTTGCGGATTTGGATATGGGAGGAGATGAGACGGGCTTTGGTACAGTCTTTGCCTTCTATGAGGAGAAAAATCCTGATATGGCTCTAGAATTGTTGAAAATTCCAATTACTGAAGAGACTCAACAACGGTATAGCAATATGACTAAGGGGCAGTGTATTTACTTAGACCCGTTTGGTCGTAAGGAGCGAATAACAGTTGACGGTACTATATTCCCTGAAATGGCTGAATTATTTGATACGGTGAAGGTTAAGAATAACGAAGAAACTGTGAGCTGGGGAGGATAAAGATGTTTGAATTTAAAGACGGGTTGTTTACGATAAAGGCAACTGGTCAAGAAATCAAGTTGAGTGACCTTGGTTCTAAGTTGCTGTTAGATGTAGAATGGCTCAATCCGTTAACTGGCTTTGATTATATTATTAATATGTTTTTCAATGGCATTATTTGGTTTAATCACTTTCTGTTTGAACTATTTGTGAAGGCTTATAACCTTTTAGGTAAAAGCGGAGGTTCGGTAGATAAGGTGATTATCGAGGTCATAGACCGAAATGCTTCTTTGTTTAATACTATTTTTGATGCGGTCAAGTGGTATGCGCTGATTATAATATTTTGTTATGCGGCTTATATTCAACTGACACGGCGGGGGTCGGGGTTAAAAATTCTGATGTTTACCTTGCTTGGAATGGCTTTCTTGCAACAAGCCTATGCAGTCCCACCGGAATACAATCAGCAAGCCTATTCTCTTTCTGGTGGAGTGCAAGTATCAGAAGAAGAGAAGGCTCAGCCACGTACCTATGTTTCAAAAATCTATAACGGTGTATCAACTTCTCTTGATGAGATCCAAAATGAAGTCACAAAAGGTTTACTAGCAGAACAGAATAACAAAGTATTGGAAACCTACTTTGAAGAAGCTATTTGGAAACCTTACAGGGGTATGAACTCGGATGCAAAAGGAAAGCCGGGCTACCTTACCAATGAGCAATTAATTGCCCTATTTGGCTATCGTGATGATAACAAAGAGTATATGATATTAGGTAAGAAAATAACAGAAGTCGTTGGTACAAAAGACGAACCGATAGTAGAAAATATCCGAACTCTTGGAAATAAGTTTTCCTATATTCTTGTGATGACGGTAGAAGTTCCTCTTTTGGGCATTATTCTGAACGGCTTGGCTCTGTTCTCCTTTTTCCTAAAAATAGGTATTCTATTACTTGTGGAATTCCTACCTTTTATACTTGTCTTAGCAATACTGCCATTTTTTTGGCGCATGCTTTGGAATGTTACACGGACGATTGGATACGCTATGGTCTTATCTTCTATGTTGGGGGCGGGAGCAACTATACTAGTCCTTTTCAATTCCACGTTAAGAGATATTCTCCTAAAACTAACAGGAGAAGATATTGTTTTTGTTTTGGCACTTCGTTTAGTCATTTATTACCTACTCTGGCGCTTCCGTTCCCAGTTAGGTAGAGTCTTTAGAGGTCGAAGCTTAGCTCCTGCGGGTCGGATGTTACGCAATGCTGGATTAAACGCTAAAAAGACTGTCCAGAAGGGTCTTGGAATGGTCGTAAAACCAGCATTGGCGGGTGGACTGATGACGCTAGGCGCAGGTAAGATAGGGGCGAATAAGCTTCTGTCTGCCTATAGAAGAACTGCGGATAATCGCTCTGTCAAGCGACATATGAAGCAGGGAGATAGCTTAGAAGTTGCTAAGATGAAGACGGAACAGGGTAAAGAAATCAGTGTTTTACGAAGAAAAGAGCCATTGAAGAAGCTACGTGGTGCTAGCAATGGTCTGCAAGCTCTTACTTATCGACTTATGGCTAATGGCTATTTGAAAAATAGTGCAGGTAGGCAACACTATGAGGGTAGGCAACACAGTGTATTGATGCGTACTCAACGTGACAAGATAGATACACTTGATCGTAAACAGCGGATAAAAAGGTTAGGTGGAGCTATCAGTCGTCAACAAAGAATAGACCAGTTCAAGAAGACCTGGAAACAACCTAGTCAACCTTTATTAGAACCATCTGGACCGATGTTTATTGACTTTAGAAGTAAGACAGAAAGTCCGAAACAAATATTTAAAACTGTGACAGACAAAACAATTTCTTCATTAAGAAAAGAAAGAAACGAGGTTATTATATGAAAGCAAAACACTATTTAGCAGGTATATTGTTATCATCAACACTTTTATCAACTGGTTTTGTGCAGGCAGAAGAGGTCTCTACTGTTCCTACTACACCGATTGAAGAAGTGGTTGCTCCAATTGAGGTTCCGATTGTCCCAATGGAACCAACGGCACCAATTGACGTAACAGATACAAGTACCGTTCCTATTGTGGAAGAGCCATCAGCTCCGATTGAAGAACCAGGGAAGACGGAAGAGGAGGTCAAGCCTATTGAACCTCCTACAACTGGGGTAGATACTACTCCAATACAACCGACTACACCAATTGAGGAAAAACCATTACCTCCCAAAGAGGAACCTAAGGAAGAACCTAAAAAAGAACCAGTTGTTCCTACACCAACAGAAGAGGTAAGGCAGGCAGAAGAAAATACGGGGGTATCATCAACTGGGGAAGCAAAGCCTATTAACACTCCGACAATTGATACTCCAATTTTGACCAATACAGGCTACACAGTTGTATCTACAGAAGAAAGCCAGGTCATTGTTCAGACCCCAACAGGTATCGCTAAAAAACGACCAGAAGAAATTGGAGCAGTGAAACAGTCTGATGGTACAGTTGCCCTTAAGACTGATACAGGTGAATTGAAGGTTCTACCTGCGACAGGGGTAGTGGAAAATGTTCTACTATTCTTTCTTGGGATTGGTCTGGGCTTTGGAACAGTAGTTTACTTTTTCAAAGATAAAATTATCGGTTTGTATAATCGTTTGAAAAAATGAAAAAGAAGAAAAACAAGCTACTTGTTTTCATCCTTGGAATAGTTGGTCTCTTTCCTCTTATTTTTCCCATCTTGGTAGTGATGGTGTTAAATTTCAATAACTTTACGCCAGCTAAAACAGGGGGCTATACAACAAATTGGTCTACTGGAGACCCATATACTCATAATCTCTTTGTCAAACGCTATGGTATTACTGCGAATCAATTAGACGGCTTTCTAGACTCTACAGGGATTGCTTATGATAAGTCACGTATTAACGGTAGATTGGCTTTAGAATGGGAACGTTCTTCAGGAGTAGACGTTCGTGCTATCATTGCGATCGCTATGATGGAGTCTTCTCTAGGGACTGCTGGGGTGGCTACTATGCCAGGAGCTAATATGTTTGGTTATGGGGCTTTTGACTCAAATCCTGAAAATGCGACTTCGTTTTCGGATGGAGTTGCGGTGGTGGAATTGGCTAAGCAAACCTTAAAGGCGAATAAAAATGAAACCTTTAAGGTACAAGATGATAAGGCGAAAAAATACGCTAATGGGACTTTAAATGTTTCTGTAGATGGCGGTGTGTATTTTACAGATATCTCCGGTTCTGGTCGAAAAAGAGCCAATGTGATGCAGGATATAGATGAGTGGATAGACGCTCATGGGGGAACTCCATCACCTCCTGCAAGTCTAAATAATGCGGTAACTGGAACATCAACAGTTAGCCCAGGGGTATTAAGCCAAGAACTACCAGCTGGCTATAGCCTTGATAAACCGATAAACACTGCTGGTTATATTGCCCAGTCTTATCCTTGGGGTCAATGTACTTGGTTTGTGTTTAATCGAGCTAGGGAATTTGGTATAACGTTTGACCCATATATGGGAAATGGTGCAGATTGGAAACATAAGGCTGGTTATGCGGTGACTAATGTTCCTACTAAACATTCGGCAATTTCCTTTAGTCCAGGAGAATTAATTTCAGATCCAACTTATGGACATGTTGTGTTTGTGGAAGATGTGAAGTCAGATGGTTCTATCTTGATTTCGGAAAGTAACGTCCAGGGATTAGGAGTTATTAACTATCGTGTGATTGACGCAGATACAGCAAAAATTTTAAGTTATGTAATTGGTAAGTAAATGCAGGTCACTAAGTGGTTTGTTTTTTTTATTATAGCTAACGTGCAAAAAAGTTCGGAAAATCATCAAGTATTTTGAAACTCCAGATGAAAAATAGTTCGGAAAAACATTCCTATGTGCCTTTTCCTGGAGAAGAATTTGTTCGA
>NZ_JAIJZO010000034.1:0-9168 GCF_019754115.1 Streptococcus sp. 2018110
CGTGTCACTTTAATTCACCAAGATATTCTACAGTTTCAATTCCCTAACAAACAGAGGTATAAAATTGTTGGGAATATTCCTTACCATTTAAGCACACAAATTATTAAAAAAGTGGTTTTTGAAAGCCGTGCGTCTGACATCTATCTGATTGTTGAAGAAGGATTCTACAAGCGTACCTTGGATATTCACCGAACACTAGGGTTGCTCTTGCACACTCAAGTCTCGATTAAGCAATTGCTTAAATACTAAGTTCGCTTGCGTTTCATTATGTAGCAGACTATGAGAATTTAATAAAAAAGATATATAGGATGCTGAAGGCTGGTGGCAATTTAGTTTTTACAGTTGAACATCCTGTTTTTACTGCTCATGGAACACAAGACTGGTATTATAACGAAAAAGGAGAAATACTGCATTTCCCGGTGGACAATTATTATTATGAGGGCAAACGGACAGCTATGTTTTTGGAAGAAAAGGTTACAAAATATCATAGAACACTGACCACATATCTAAATACACTGCTTTCAAATAGTTTTATAATAAATCAGATTGTGGAGCCACAGCCGCCAGAGAACATGATGGATATTCCGGGGATGGCGGATGAAATGCGACGCCCAATGATGCTGATTGTATCGGCAAAAAAGAAGATGTAATAATATAGAAAAAATAAACGAGGAGTATGTAAATGAGATCAGAAAAAGAAATGATGGATTTAGTACTTTCTTTAGCAGAACAGGATGAACGTATTCGAATTGTGACCCTTGAGGGGTCACGCGCAAATATTAATATACCTAAAGATGAATTTCAGGATTATGATATTACATATTTTGTAAGTGATATAGAACCGTTTATATCTAATGATGACTGGCTTAATCAATTTGGGAATATAATAATGATGCAAAAGCCGGAGGATATGGAATTATTCCCACCTGAAGAAAAGGGATTTTCCTATCTTATGCTATTTGATGATTACAATAAAATTGATCTTACCTTATTGCCCTTGGAAGAGTTAGATAATTACCTAAAGGGCGATAAATTAATAAAGGTTCTAATTGATAAAGATTGTAGAATTAAAAGGGACATAGTTCCGACTGATATAGATTATCATGTAAGAAAGCCAAGCGCAAGGGAGTATGATGATTGCTGCAATGAATTTTGGAATGTAACACCTTATGTTATTAAAGGATTGTGCCGCAAAGAGATACTGTTTGCAATCGATCATCTGAACCAGATTCTACGGTTTGAACTACTTAGGATGATGTCGTGGAAGGTTGGGATAAAGACAGAATTTTCATTAAGTGTTGGGAAAAATTATAAGTATATTAACAAATACATTGATGAAGATCTATGGAATAGATTATTATCTACATATCGCATGGATTCCTATGAAAATATTTGGAAGTCATTATTTATATGCCACCAATTGTTCAGGGAAGTGTCCAAAGAGGTAGCAGAACTACTGGGGTTTGATTATCCAGAGTATGGTAAGAACATAACAAGATATACCGAGGACATGTATAAAAAATATGTTGAAAATGACTATTTTTAAAGATTAGCAAAGATTATTAACCATAAGCAAGGGGTGTAAATGTATGGAAAGTACTGATGTTATAAATGAAATTAGAGGTATATTACCTCGTAACTCAATTGGAAAATATGATTTACTAACTATTTTTACACATAAAACCGTTTTTGATAAAATTGTAAAAGTACTATATGGTTTTTGATATTGATAATTTAAAAGGATTTCTTAATGATACCAGTTCATTTGGGTTTATAGCTAAAGAAAATAATAAAATTATAGGATTTGCATATTGCTATACACTTTTAAGACCTGATGGAAAAACAATGTTTTATTTACACTCAATAGGAATGTTACCTAACTATCAAGACAAAGGTTATGGTTCAAAATTATTATCTTTTATTAAGGAATATTCTAAAGAGATTGGTTGTTCTGAAATGTTTTTAATAACTGATAAAGGTAATCCTAGAGCTTGCCATGTATATGAAAAATTAGGTGGTAAAAATGATTATAAAGATGAAATAGTATATGTATATGATTATGAAAAAGGTGATAAATAAATGAATATAGTTGAAAATGAAATATGTATAAGAACTTTAATAGATGATGATTTTCCTTTGATGTTAAAATGGTTAACTGATGAAAGAGTATTAGAATTTTATGGTGGTAGAGATAAAAAATATACATTAGA
This sequence comes from Streptococcus sp. 2018110, assembly GCF_019754115.1. NCBI lineage: Bacteria > Bacillati > Bacillota > Bacilli > Lactobacillales > Streptococcaceae > Streptococcus > Streptococcus sp. 2018110. The sequence goes on from NZ_JAIJZO010000034.1 coordinate 2,211, forward strand.
ATCATTAAAAAAACATTATACAGAGCCTTGGGAAGATGAAGTTTTTAGAGTAATTATTGAATATAACAATGTTCCTATTGGATATGGACAAATATATAAAATGTATGATGAGTTATATACTGATTATCATTATCCAAAAACTGATGAGATAGTCTATGGTATGGATCAATTTATAGGAGAGCCAAATTATTGGAGTAAAGGAATTGGTACAAGATATATTAAATTGATTTTTGAATTTTTGAAAAAAGAAAGAAATGCTAATGCAGTTATTTTAGACCCTCATAAAAATAATCCAAGAGCAATAAGGGCATACCAAAAATCTGGTTTTAGAATTATTGAAGATTTGCCAGAACATGAATTACACGAGGGCAAAAAAGAAGATTGTTATTTAATGGAATATAGATATGATGATAATGCCACAAATGTTAAGGCAATGAAATATTTAATTGAGCATTACTTTGATAATTTCAAAGTAGATAGTATTGAAATAATCGGTAGTGGTTATGATAGTGTGGCATATTTAGTTAATAATGAATACATTTTTAAAACAAAATTTAGTACTAATAAGAAAAAAGGTTATGCAAAAGAAAAAGCAATATATAATTTTTTAAATACAAATTTAGAAACTAATGTAAAAATTCCTAATATTGAATATTCGTATATTAGTGATGAATTATCTATACTAGGTTATAAAGAAATTAAAGGAACTTTTTTAACACCAGAAATTTATTCTACTATGTCAGAAGAAGAACAAAATTTGTTAAAACGAGATATTGCCAGTTTTTTAAGACAAATGCACGGTTTAGATTATACAGATATTAGTGAATGTACTATTGATAATAAACAAAATGTATTAGAAGAGTATATATTGTTGCGTGAAACTATTTATAATGATTTAACTGATATAGAAAAAGATTATATAGAAAGTTTTATGGAAAGACTAAATGCAACAACAGTTTTTGAGGGTAAAAAGTGTTTATGCCATAATGATTTTAGTTGTAATCATCTATTGTTAGATGGCAATAATAGATTAACTGGAATAATTGATTTTGGAGATTCTGGAATTATAGATGAATATTGTGATTTTATATACTTACTTGAAGATAGTGAAGAAGAAATAGGAACAAATTTTGGAGAAGATATATTAAGAATGTATGGAAATATAGATATTGAGAAAGCAAAAGAATATCAAGATATAGTTGAAGAATATTATCCTATTGAAACTATTGTTTATGGAATTAAAAATATTAAACAGGAATTTATCGAAAATGGTAGAAAAGAAATTTATAAAAGGACTTATAAAGATTGATTATATAATATATGAAAAGCTATTATAAAAGACATTAGTATTAAATAGTTTAAAAAAATGAAAAATAATAAAGGAAGTGAGTCAAGTCCAGACTCCTGTGTAAAATGCTATACAATGTTTTTACCATTTCTACTTATCAAAATTGATGTATTTTCTTGAAGAATAAATCCATTCATCATGTAGGTCCATAAGAACGGCTCCAATTAAGCGATTGGCTGATGTTTGATTGGGGAAGATGCGAATAATCTTTTCTCTTCTGCGTACTTCTTGATTCAGTCGTTCAATTAGATTGGTACTCTTTAGTCGATTGTGGGAATTTCCTTGTACGGTATATTGAAAGGCGTCTTCGAATCCATCATCCAATGATGCGCAAGCTTTTGAATATTTTGGTTGATCGATATAATCATGAATCAATCGATTTTTAGCCTCACGCGCTAAGTTAATATCTGTGAACTTAAAAATTCCTTTAACAGCTTCTCTGAAAGATTTTGAATTTTTTTTAGGAATGGTGGTAAAGATATTTCTTAGGAAGTGAACTTGGCATCTTTGCCAACTTACGTTGGTGAAGGATTTTCTAATGGCAGAGACTAATCCGGTTCTGTTGCAAAGTTTTAAATCTACTATCAAATAAGGTAGAATAATAGAAAAAGATAGCAGGAGGAATGACGATGAATCATTTTAAAGGAAAGCAATTTCAGCAGGATGTGATTATTGTAGCCGTGGGCTACTATCTTCGTTATAACCTTAGCTATCGTGAAGTTCAAGAAATCTTATATGATCGTGGCATTAACGTTTCTCATACGACGATTTATCGTTGGGTGCAAGAATATGGCAAACTACTCTATCAAATTTGGAAAAAGAAAAATAAAAAATCCTTTTATTCATGGAAAATGGATGAAACGTACATCAAAATTAAAGTAAAATGGCATTATTTGTATCGAGCCATCGATGCAGATGGTTTAACCTTGGATATTTGGTTACGTAAAAAACGGGACACACAAGCAGCCTATGCTTTTCTTAAGCGGTTAGTGAAGCAGTTTGATGAACCGAAGGTTGTAGTCACAGATAAAGCCCCCTCTATTACAAGTGCCTTTAAGAAACTAAAAGAATACGGCTTTTATCAAGGGACAGAACATCGTACCATTAAATACCTGAATAATTTGATTGAACAAGACCATCGTCCAGTAAAGAGACGCAATAAATTCTATCGAAGTTTACGCACTGCCTCTACCACGATTAAAGGTATGGAAGCCATCCGAGGATTATATAAGAAAACCCGAAAAGAAGGCACTCTCTTCGGGTTTTCGGTCTGTACTGAAATCAAGGTATTATTGGGAATCCCAGCTTAAATCATAGATACCGTAAGGGATTTTATTCTTTATTTAAAACTTTGCAACAGAACCCTTTTGTTCCATGAGAAGGTTGTGAGTTAGCTCATCGACCTTCTTTTTGTTTGTCTTGTTGAGTTGTTTGTAGAGGGTGAGGTGGGGATGTTCTTCTTGAAGGTTACTTGCTTCTATATGGAGGACTTGAGCCAGTTCTTTGAGGTGTTTCTTATTAGGGACAGTTTTGCCTGTCTCCCAAGCAGACAGTGTGGCTCTTGTGACCCCTAGTTCGTTTGCGATAGCTGTTTGGGATAGATGATTGGTTAATCGATATTCTTTTAACTTACTGGCAGAAAACATTTTCTCACCCCTTTTGTCATTTTATAGATTGACAAAATTATATCATAGTGTATAATATAAAGCAAGAGTAAAGAGTAGGTATGTTTGTAATTCAAATCTCGATAGCACTATGTTTTAGGAGAACAGGATATGGCGTTTAATTCATTCGAAAAATTGCTTCAATCAAACTATTATAACGATATTTTCAAAGCAGTAGATAATTATATTTACCACCACCGTTCCTATATATCGGTCAAGTCACATACTGTTGAAGACCCAAACTTTAAGAAGTTGGATGATTTTGCGATAAAGAAAGTCTTGTCTCGTAAAGTTAGAGACGGAATAATTGTTTCTGAACTTCAGGTCATTGCTTCTCTTGAAATTAAGGGGCAGACGAAGTATGGCTATGAAATAGATAGTGCCAATCTGTGGTTAAGAATGACGGTTGAGTATGAGTTGAATGAAGGAATACATAATTTTACAGTTCTTCAGGTTAATCCCTTTGATCCAAAAGATTATGATAATAGTGAATTAGGTCTTAGTCCAGAATTTGTTCCATACATTAAAGCTAAGGATATGGATGAGATTGCGGAAGGAATTTTGAAGCAATATTACCCTCAAGCACTAGAAGCTCCCATGGCTTTGCCGATTGATGGCTATCTTGCCAATATCGGATTGACTAAGATGGAGGGTAAGTTAACAGAGGATAGTTCCATTTTTGGAGAGATGGTCTTCAAAGATACAGAAGTTCTATTTTATGATGAGGATACTCCAGAATCAAGACTCGTGAAGAAAAAGACTATTTTAGTAGATCCCGAAGTTATCTGCTTGCGTAATCAAGGGAGTTATAATAATACAATAGTCCATGAATCAGTTCACTGGTTGCTCCATCGTCATCATAATGAGTATAAAATGCTATTTGATCAGAATCATAAACGAAGTAGTAGTCTAAGAGATAACACTATCTCTAGTTCATCAGAGTGGAGAGACTATGACTGGATGGAGTGGCAGGCAAATGGAATTGCTGCTAGAATTCTGATGCCTAAGTCCATGACAAGGCAAAAGGTCAATCAACTCTTTACAGACTACTCCTTAAAATATGCTAGTGATGAGAAATTAACCATGTTTGAAAGAATCATAGATGACCTCGCAGAATTCTTTCAGGTCTCTCGCCTAGCGGCTAAAATTCGGTTACAACAATTGGGCTATCATGAATTTGAAGGCATTTATAATTTCGTTGGAGATGAATATCTACGAAGCTATGGTTGTGAACTTAAAGCTATGACTGAAAACAAAAGCTTCACTATTGCCTTTCCCAACGCTTGTCTGTTGAGTTGGAAGAATGAACAGTTTAGGAAGTTGATGGATTCAGGTCGATATGTTTATGTGGATAACCATTTTTGCTTGAATGATCCTCAATATGTGAACATGGTGGAGTACGGTATTTACGAAATGACAGACTATGCATACAAACATATGGATGAGTGTTGCCTATTGTTTGATATTTTCTATAAGACAGATAAAAATAAGTCTATATCGATCACTATCTTTAATGAGTATGTGATGTATCGTGGAAAATCGACGGTTGAAATAGAGGTGGATTTCTCTGAGTTCACCAATATTGTTAATGGTTCAATAATTCTAGATAGTGGACGAATATTTGAAGAGGTAGTCAGAATCAATGATGAGATGCCGAGTGGCTTTTGTGCCATGCTTATCTACCATCGTACACGCAAAAACATCACTCAAGAAGATCTTGCTGAGGCATCAGGTGTTAGTTTATCTACTATTCAGCGTTTTGAAACTCAAAGAGATGCGAGTAGGAAACTGGAAAAGATGATGGGGATTACTCTTGGAATGAAGCTATATCCTGACTTTAGCTTTAAGTTGATTGAAAAGAGTGGTACAACATTTAGAGATGAGATGCCGACTCATTGTGCTTATAAGATGTTGCTGAGATATTACTATCATTTGGGAGCTTATGAATGCAACCAGAAGTTGATAGAGATGAAGATTCCTGAATTTTGGGAAAAATAATTTTAACGACACCCTTCAAATTTTGAGGGGTGTTTTTTTGTTTGTTATGCGTGTATTTGAGAGTGGAGGTCATCAAGTTAAGTATGTGAAAGGAAGTTTCAAAAACACTGATTTTAACGATTTTATTGAATGAGGGAAGCTGTTCTACCCCTCATTTTTTGCTGTGTACCATTTCGTTCAATGGTACTATACTAGACTTATCAAGAATACCTTCTGTCAATACGGAGTCATGACGATGACCATAATTTCAGATGTAGAGATGGTGGGAAACTATTTCAGCTTGTGAAATTGGCTGACCGATAACATAGAGGAAAGTAACTATGCGGTCAAGAATATTTTTTGCATGCCTTGATTTGTCATGTGTGCTTTCGGTATTAACTGGAAAGCCAATCAATCATGACAATCAATGTCAACTTTTTCAACTACTGCCAAGCTCAATCTTCATCAACTGGAGTACATCCAACTGAAAGTGAAGTACTAGCACCTATGTTTGTACAGGATTACTACATGACTTCACATCATTCAGGTTTGCTACGTGGCACGTTTCGTCAATGTCGTATCATGGGTATTTCAATACTAACTGCCTTTGTTCCAGTCGCAGAAGAGGACTATGAACAGATGGTCTGGTGGTATAACAACTCAGTTAATGATTATCTCAAAGATTTTCGTAAGCCGAGTAAAAATGCCCCTAAAGTTTCATCCTGGGAAGCATTCACAGAGAAACAAGATTTACCAGTTATTGATGATGGGATTGAGCTTTATCTATTCATGGATCAATTTGAGTTTTTGAAATCAAAACTTGCAGAATCAAACTTTCAAGCACCAGAAATTTTGGAAATGCTATTTGATGGTTATGAGAATAAGGAAATCTTTGAAAAACTAGGAGTTCAGAAATCTGCAGGCTATAAAAAAGTCAATAATACTAAGAAAGAAGGGTTTGAGCTTTACAAAGAATTAAATAAATAACAGAATCGCCATCTCAATTGTGAGGTGGCGATTTTTTGCTAATCTTTCTGATAGAATATGCATTCGTATCCATCGGCACGAAGGTTAATATCAGACATCCAGTCTGGTGCAATCCCCATTAATAATGCAATCTCATCAAGTTTTTGTTCCATTGGGCATTCGATTATTACTTCATCATGTACATGTCCTACAATTTTAAACTCTTTCAGTTGTTTCAAAGAGTATGCAAGAATGTCACGGCTGATAGCTTGTACAATGTTCTCCACAAATTTTGGACCATAACTTTCTAACCTCTCCCAACGTTTAGCAGTTCCAGTTCCCTCATAAGTGACGGACTCTCCACCGAACTGGTTCTCTCCAATTCTTGGTTTAATATATGCTAATTTACGACCAGATGGGAGTGTAATGAATAGAATGCCACTTCTTACTTCAAATTGAATACCGTGAGTAGATGTTGGAATTTGTTCCTTTACAGCAGTCTTTACAGCATTATCGACATCCCACCATAAGAGAACGATATTGGGATTTGCTTGTCGCCAAGAGTTCACTAGTGGTTGGAGTTCTTCCTCCGATAGTCCCATATCAATTGCTCCCATGGCTTTGAGTGCACCGACTGAACCACCATATCCGCAAGCAAGTTCCGCAATTTTCCCTTTTTGTCTCAATTCAGAATTTTGTCCGTGTTTTTCAACTGGTACTCCAAACATCTGAGAAGCGGACATACAGTAGATGTCTTTTCCCAGTTCAAATACCTTACTACGCCATCTCTCCCCTGCCAAGTGGGACAGGATTCGAGCTTCGATAGCTGAAAAGTCGCAAACAATGAATTTCTTTCCTTTACTAGGGACAAAGGTCGTTCGGATAAGTTGAGATAAGGTATCTTGTGTGTCGTAGAGTAGCTCAGTAGCTTCTAAGTCACCTGTTCTGAAAAGTTCTCTAGCTTCCTCTAGGTCAGGAAGATGGTTCTGTGGTAAATTCTGAA
>NZ_JAIJZO010000035.1:0-6941 GCF_019754115.1 Streptococcus sp. 2018110
AATTCATTTTCAAGGTGTTTTTTCAAGCTTTCATGATATTCATAAGCCTGTTCCCAATCACGAGCCTGTAGCGATTCTCCAAGCAAACCAGCAGTCTTTTTAATATCTGTAATCACTTTATTTTTTTCTTCTTTTGTAGCCATCTTTTCTTTTCCTTTTATCTTTCTGTTTTTATCTTTTTCTACTGTCTGTTCACTTATTTATTCAAGTTTGTTGGAGAGCGATTTTTTATCATAATAGCTTATTTCCTTTCATTCATAGGCTCGTAGACGACCTAACAAGTTATACTCCTTAATCAGGCTAATCATACACGCACACTTCATCTCATCTGTTTCAACTAACAACTCCTCACGTAGCTGGTTACGTTTCTTAACCGCTAAAGCAGAGAGACTCGCTTCATACTTCTTCAACAGCCTGTTATACTGATAATCAATATTTCTATCATGACGATAAGCTGGAAAATTTTTCTTACGAATCAACGTGTTTAATTGATTTCTTATCGCAGAAAGTTCGCCTTGGTGAATTTCAGGAGGATAGAAATACGAATCAGGCATTAAAAAAAGGACATCGTCTATCACGAAGTCCAATTTATCAATCTGTTTTACAAGATATTCCTCAATCAATTGAATAGTATTCATATATCCACCTATCAAAAAAATAAAACAATTATGCGACCTTCAAACCGAAAAACTCATCGAGATATTGCTTATCTTCATAATTCAGTTGCTCCAGTATTTTCTTCTCCTTGTCACCAATTTCTCCGGATTCAATAATCATTTTCAAATAGCTAGTTGCCATCTTCTTATCTGCTTCACTGATTAAAGCAATACTATTAGAGACCTGATGAATGAGCCACTTCACCGTACGCAAAATATTGTATTCTTCTGGTTGAGTAGACAGCTTCAATGGTTCTACTCCGCCAAAGAGACGTTGCCATTTATCATAGTGGAGATAAGCGCCATAGGCATTTGTTCCATGATAGACTTGTATTTCTTTGGCTAAAATTCCTCGAGCAACTTCCGCAATGTCCACCCCAGCAATAAATTCTGAAACAACAGCTTGCGCCTTTGTATCTGAAAAACGCAATTCATATCGATTCCAAACTTCAAACACTGCCAAGGCTTCATCTACAGTCATTCGTTCTTTTTTAGCTAATTCGTAACGTTTTTCGTAGAAGTTAAAAAACATGGTACTTTGACGGCTACCACAATAAATAGAGAGTCCATTATCTGTATAGGTGACGTTACCATTTTTATCTGTAGAATAAGAACCTCCGCCAATATGATTAAATCCTTCTATTCGGTCAAACATCATCTCATTAGTTCGTCTTTTTTCAACCAAGGTAAACAAATCTAACTGTTCGTCCTCATGACCATAGCCTAACCACATCTCATCCATGGCAATATCAATCCGTGTAACACTCATATCTTTACGTTCCGTAGCCATTTTCTGTAAAGCTTCCATCCAAGTCTTACCTGCACGTTCCAGCAACAATTCAAATTGACGACAGCCTGCACCCGATAATTGCAGTGTTATTTGATAATTTCCTGAAATTGTTCGATCCGCATAATCAAAAATCCAAACATCTCCTCTACGCCATAAATGCGTATACCTCATCAGTCCAGTTGCTTCACTAGAGAAATCTTTCAAGTCGCAATATAGATACTCCTGACAGAACCATTTTAAATCCTTCACTTCCTTAAAGGTAATACGCAGGTAGTCAATCATCACTCGCACCCTAGCCTTATCCGATTCACGATAGCCCAAGTTCTGACGAACCGTTTTCTTAATCTCTAAGAATTTTTCAGTGGTTAACTTACGTCTACCGCTTTCATAATGTTTCAAAGTATCTAACGGAATTTCTGCCAACTCCGCAAACTGTTTTTGCGTCAAGGTTCGTTTTCCTTTTTTAATCGTTTCATCATATTTCACTTTAATACTTTTTCTAAAGTGAGACAACAACGTCTTATTGACGATTGTATCCTTTACCAATTCCAAACATTCTCCTTTCTTCAACAAATTTCACAATGTATTTATAGCAAAAACCTTCCTTTTTGTGTCCACACTTTTTATATCTTGGTGTCCAACTTTAAAATCGACCTCAGCTCTACTCCCACAACGGTTTGAGGAGGGTCATTTTTGGGGTTTTCCCAATCTTTACCCCCCTATTAGAAATTGGGGAGTTTGTGAAATTTTGGAGTACCTTCCTGCGATACTGGCACAGGAGCTTCAGCACGGCTTCGTGGCTTGCGCCACTCGCCGTTTTAGCCCTCGCTCCTGTTTTAGCCCAGCACGCAGAAAGGCACTCCAAAACCTCTCTAAAGTGTCTCTATTTCAAACGCTAAAATGACCTCTTTCCACGTTTTGTCCGTAGCGTCAATTTCAGCTATTAAAGAAGACAATAAGCGCTCATCCTCCATCGACAAGACAATTTGCCCCTTCTCATCAATAGAAAAGTCCCAGTCTTTAAGAGAATGCACCATATCACACAAGCGTTTTAGTTTTCTACGGTCTTCACCTATTTCTTTCGCAAATTCAGTTAACGTCTTCTGGAATGGCTGAATAGGGATACCTTGGTCGTCCACTTCTTCACTCGTTTTCTTGACTACTGTAGGTTGGATTTTATCCTCCCGTCTCTCTAATTGGGCGAAGGCATCATAGAATGAGAAATCTTTTGGCAGAAACGGTGAGAAAAATTCTCGTGCCACTTCCCCCATAATAGATGCATAACCACGACCATATACACGCATACCACCAATATACTTCATAAATTTAAATTCTTTGGTTCGGTTGACATCTCCAAACATCATATCATAGCCTGTACTGGATAAACGACCAACAACAATACGCATACTAAGGTTATCACGGACCTTGCTAGGAATATCATCTAATGTTGGTTTCTGCATGGCTGGAATAAGATAGACTCCTGATTGACGACCTAAGAGACTGATATTCGTAAGAGCAACTTCTGCTCGTTCTCGTTGTCTACCATCTAGAGAAGACATAAAGGCGTTAAATTCATCTATCACAAGAAAATATGGATCTAGACCATATTCAGAGAATTTACGCAGGTCATTTTCTCCCATTTCATCCATTTGTTGGTTCATGTAGTCATTTCTATCTGATACTCGCTGAGCAGCACGTTCCATCGCAGAAATCATAGCTTCTCTTTCAATGTAAACTCTATCTTTAAGGACTGCTGTCTTACCCAATGGGACGAAATCCGCTCGTTTTGGATCGCAAATTTCCACTATCCCTATTTTACTTAAACAGAGTACAAGAGAACGAAGAAATACTGTTTTTCCTCCTCCAGTACCACCAGCAACCAGTAAATGAGGGTCTGAGGTAAAATCCCAATAGAAGTTTTTCATGAGACGAACACCATTTTCAGAGTCATAGGTCACTTCATCCACATTAATTCGACTTAACAAGGCAGAATAAGCTAGACGATAGGTCTTGAAACGCTCATCATCTTCTGTCTCCATGAAATCCATCGCAAATGTAAGTTCTAGGTCTCCGCCAATTTGCTTGAATTTTTGTTGGAACTTAGAACCTGCCATTTCAAATGAAATTTCTAAATCATACTTATTCTGTTTGATATAAATACGCGGAAAACGATAACTGACCTTATCCTTTGTTTTCTTTTCATAATAATAACGATTCTCAAATAGAAAACGGGCTAAACGTTGTAGTCTATCCCACTTTGCGAAGAAGACAGTCTGTTCAATTAAAATATGACCTAAATAGAAAGATATAGCTAACCATACAACAACTAAAGATGAAACAATGGAGATAGACAAAATATCTACCTCCATGAGTTTATCTTTTAAAATATACGCATAAAAAGCTATCGGAATGAGACCTAACATCGCAATCAGAAAAACTAAAATAGCTTTCATATAGCGCATATAAGGACGCACACGTAAGCCCCTATAACGTGGTAGCAAGCGCATCTATACCACCTTACCCTTTATGTTCGTTTGGTTGGTCTTTCTTAGGTTGGTCTGCTTTTGGTTGAGAAACATTCCCCTTTTTACGAATACCACCTGCATACAATTTCAAATTGGTACGACCACGTGACATACGAGAAATCGCAATACTTGGCGCAATCAACTCTACCTCATCATCAAATTGAATCCCTAACGCTTCTAAATCGCTACGACCATGGTCTAATAGAGTAACCGTATCAGCCAGCTTATATTTTTCTGAGTAGACTCGAACCTCATAGCCAATAATTTCCCCAGTATTTACTGTCTGCATCTGACCATTTACTTCTACTTCTTCTTCCTTAAACGCTGGATTCCCTAGACCAATAAAGGTTAGTGTCCCTAGACTAGCTGGCACATCCACATAATCATTCATCACTTCATGTTTCTTACCTGCAAGAAGCTGACGTTCTCCAAAATCAATTCCTAATCCTTTTACTGCCATATTCTCTTTTCCTCTACTTTCTATTTCTTAACAATTTTTTCTGCTTGTACATTGATAGCTGGAACAGTACTTGCACCATAAAGCTCATCCACAAAAAACGCTGGATTCACCAATTCAATAGCTGACTTCACTTCAAATAAATCTGCACTTGCTTTGGTCACAACATGAAAAATCATACCTTTTCGATCTGTAACCTGATGAACTTGAAATTGTCCACTAACACCATTAAAACTATTTAAAGTATCCACCTGACCTAGATATACAAGATCCTTTAAAATACCATTTTTTAAGACTAAATCTTTAATTTCCATGTTTTTCCTCTTTTTCTTTTTTTCTTTTAAAAATAAATAGGCAGTTTTAAGACATGCCTAGGTCACTCATAAACAAACTACTATTCGTTTTCCTTACGTTTACGTAGTCCAAGAAGGCTTGTAAACAATGTTACTACACCTGCAACTGACAAGCTGTAAGATGCCGCATCACCTGTGTTAGGCAATTGAGCTTTCTCTACTTTTGCAGGTGCTTGTGGTTTCTCTACATTCACCAACACTTGTGGCTTCTGAGCTTCCAGTTTTTGTGACTCAGATGTATCAATAACAACCTCGTTTAAAATGTCAGGATTATCATTGACATAAAGCTCATACACATTGACAACTTCAGTACGTCCTTTTTGAACAGTACCAACTGAATTATCAGCCTTTTTAATCAAACGATAAACCTTACCATCTGCTCCAATGATGGTATCTTCTTGTTCCTGAGTATTATAAGGTGTCCCGACAACAACTTCTCCATCTGTTAAAGAAATTTCAGATAAAATCACCCCATCAGAAGTCTTGTTAATTTCCACAACAGTTCCTCTTTGTAGCGAACCACTTGCGTTGATAGCTACCCCTTCGATTTGAACATCAACCTCAGTCGGATTATCGATGCCATTCAATGTCACAACAGTATTTGAAAGATGCTGAGTCTTACCATCATTTATAATTTGATCAGCTGTTGGATTTGAAATAACAGGGAAAACAAACGAGGTTTTAGACGGTGAAGCAATCAAAGCTTCCGTGTACTCCAAAACAACTTCATGTGGCGTTACAGAAACTACTTTAGCATTCGCATAGCCCCGCTCATTCAATACAACCCTATCAGCATTCAATTGTGCTTCATCAAAATAGCCACGTGAGGTTGAACTACGTTTAATAGAGCCAACCTCAATCTTCGAAACATCAAAAACTAATGTATCATCTGGCAAACGATAAGATAAGATTGAACCAACTGGAATACTGTCACCATTGGTTAACCTAACACCGAAAGACAATGTACCTTCCATATTTTGTCCATCACCAGTATTCATGACCTTAGCATATCCAAACTCACCATGTGTGCGAGGAATAGGGTCTTTATAAACAGCAGGAACTGTAACGGTTTCACTAATCACTTTATTACCAGCAACTTCAACTGATTTTTCATATTGATATTCCTTATCAGCAATATAATGTGGCTCCTGAACATTCGTATATGACCATGAATAACGAATGTTATCTAAAGTGGAAGCTAAGTGATTAAAAGTAACACGAACAATGCTGGTCGCCTTCATCGTGTCTGTCGTCAAAGCTTGTTTTTCTAAATCAGTGTTTGGTTTAGGATTATTTTGAGCATCATAATTATCATTGTAGTGACTTGAAACAACTGTATAGCGACCAATCACCTCACCATTTGCCATTGATACATCTGAGTTTGCCAAAGCTGGATTCAATGGCAAATTATGCAAAGTATAGTCAACATAATCACCCTCAGATACACTACCTACAATAGTCGTATCAACTGTCAAACTATCATTTGAAAAACCACTATTGACATCTGATAAACTAATATCCCCAGTTACCTGAGCTTGATTAGAAACATCATTCGCTTCTGTCGTTGTAGAAATCATTCCAGCTGTTACACTTTCAACCGAAACTGACTCTACACTAGCTTCTACAGTAGTTGCTGGTACTGGAGCTACCTCTTCTGCCAAAGCAACATGGGACATGCCAAAGGTTGTAATCAAAGCGCCTACCACAAGTCCAATACCACACACCAAGCCATAGGCTTTTGATTTACGGAAGAATCCGTATCCATTTACTCTTGTTTGATTCATTTCTTGAATCTCCTTTTCTTTTGTTTTTCTTTCTTAGTTTAATGACGTTGCGGTCAAAGAAAAAAGCCATGATAACTCATGACTTCAACCAATAAGAATTGTCTTGTTTTATTTATTTTGATATATCATACTACTTCTCCTTCCTATTTTTAGGATAGTTCGCTCCAACATAACAAACTGCCCAACAAGTAAACACTAAAAATAAGCAAATACCAATCACAAACAGTTTCCAAATCATAACTGAATTCTCAACTTTCTTATAATAGCTATAGTAAATTGAATAGACCTTTTAATAAGGCCTTCACCTCATCCCTGGTAACAAACTTTGTCTTATCATCTACAGAGCGACGAATACGTTCCTCAAATGGTTTTGAAC
>NZ_JAIJZO010000036.1:0-5713 GCF_019754115.1 Streptococcus sp. 2018110
CCATTCTTATCATAGGTGTAGGTGATGGTCTTGTCGCCAGACTTCATTTCAAGCAGGCGGTTCTCGGCGTCATAGCTAAACTCTGTCTTGCTTTCTTTACCGTCCACCGTCTCCGTGCTGGTCAGCTTATTTCCTGCACGGTCATAGGTGTAGCTAAACTGACTTAGTTCCTTGCCATCCTTACTTGAAACGGTCATCTGAACGATTTGCCCTAGACTGTCGTAGGTGTAAGTTTGGACCAGAGTTTCCCCATCCTGCGTGATGGTTTCCTTGGAGATGTAGTTGCCATCGTCGTACTCGTAGGCATAGCTGGAAATCAGCTTACCTTTCTTGTCACGATGAACAATCTCTGTCACACGATGGGCTGCGTCGTAGGTCAGAGCACTTGTCGTGCCGTCTCCACGCTCAATCTTGGTCATGTCGCCAGCCTTATCATAGGCGTAGGTGGTCACCTTGCCGTCACGGTCGGTCACCTTGGTCAGGCGATCGAGCTCGTCATAGCTATAGGCTACCTCGCTACCATCTGGATAGACCATCTTGGTGATATTGCCATAGTCGTCGTAGGTGTAGGTGATCAGACTGCCATCACCCTGACGAACACCAGTCAACTCACCCTCTTCATTATAAGCGTAGCGGGTCTGACCCGTCAAGTCACTCATCGCCACTCTGCGACCATCCGCATCATAGCTGTAGAGGACCTGCCCTTCTGACTCGGTAGAAGTCTTCTTGGTCAGCAGTTGGTCCAGCTTGTTGTAGTCGTAGCTAATGGTCTGACCATCAGCCTTAGTAATCTTGGAGAGTTGGTTATTGACATCGTAGGTGTAGGTCTCGCTGTCTCCCAGCGCATTCATCTTTTCGATGACATTTCCTAGCTGGTCATAGCTATACTTCGTCACCTGACCATTGCCATTGGTAATGGAGGTGAGATTGCCCACGCTATCATAGGTATAGCTGCTGGTTGATGCTTCATCTCCACTTCCCTTGGTGGCGGTCAGCAGTTGGTCTTCTTGGTCGTAGGTGTAGCTGGAAAGGCGCTTGCTTCCTGAGAGAACACTGGTCAGATTGCCATTGCCATCATAGGTGAGACTACTGCTTGCGCCTGTCGGACTGGATACCTTGATTAGGCGGTTATCCTTGTCATAGCTATAAAGACTTGTCTGACCTGCGGTATTGGTCTCGGCTGTCAGACGATTACCTGCGTCGTAGGTCCGCTTGGTCACCTGACCAAGTGGGTTGACTTCCTCTAGGAGGTTGCCATTTGGGTCATAGGCATAGGTTGTCTCTCTCTTACCATTGATGACTCGCTTGGTCACTTGCCCTACAGGATCATAGCTCAGCTCCGTCTCACGGCCTGTCGGACTGGTGATCGTTTTAAGCTGATCCAGCTTCGTATAGGACAGACTGGTCTTAGCACCGCTCGGACTGGTGATGCTGGTCAGATTGCCCATCTCATCGTAGGCGTAGGTTTTTTATTTTTTGGGGAAAATAGCAGAGCTATCTAGACAGTTTCCATCTGATATTCCGTTCTCAAAGATCTACATATTTATTCTATCACACCAAAAAGAAATCACCTAGAAATTTCTAGATGATTCCCTATGACTTCTAAGTAGTCTACTGGTATTTCTTCAGTGCTTCAAAGAATTCAAAATCGAAACTTCTATTCTCCTCCGCTACCTTTCTATTTCCTCATGAGACTGAGTAGTATATCTAAAAACAGTATATCAATTAAACTAATTAGATATTTTCTCTTCATACGAAGCTCTTCCTAATCAAAACTTAATTCCAATCTATCAATTACAAACGCTACATATTGACCAATAAGGTCGGGAGTATCTTCTAAAAATTCACTTGTTATATGTATGCCCACATCAGCATGACCATCGCTAACTAGTAGTCCGTTAGCTTTGTAACTGTAATTTTTCATATGTAAAAGTTGTTTACAGCTTGATTCTGATTGTTCAGTTTCATAATTATTAAAATTAGTATAACTAAAGTTTCCTCTGTATTTTTTTCCGACCTCAATTACATAGGGTGCACTACTAATCATTGCATCTAATATTAATCCATTAACTCTCACCTTTATAAAATATTCGTCAAGATCTGAAAGTTCTAAAATTTCTATTATTTCACTCACTTCGAATCCTCCTTACTCTACTGGCGTAATATTTTTTATGCCATTTGAACCATTAAGCGCTCTCCAGAAATCATTACCTGATTTTACATGATAGGTTGCAATATTTCCATTTGAATTTAGACCTACAAACTCAAATTTTGCATAGCCTTTAGAATTATTTCCCATAAACCGAACATAACCTATTGTTTGCTGTCCTCTATATGTATATTGGACCTTTATTCCATTCTCGATTACTGCGTTAGCTCCTGAAAGATACTCGTTTGGAGTATTATAAACACCACCAAACTCATCTCCGTGTTTATTAAAATGAAGTTCTAAAGCCTCTTCACTTGAAAAATTAATTATATTTTTATTAAGATATTCTGATATTGCATCAGTTTTTTTACCACTCCCCAGTCTCCACTTCGCTCCATTTTCTGTTGGTAAATTAGAGCTATTCTGAGAATACTGATAACCTGCATAAGCGCTAACGCCAGCTTGTACTATCGGGATCCACGGTACATAAGGCGCAATCTTTTTCTCCAAATCTGTTGCTGGAGTTCCGTCTGGACGTAGACCAGTCTCCTGAATGTGCTTGTAGAGATTCAGATAGTGATATTTCGCCAACTCCGCTGCCTGCGCTGCCGCCTTAGCTTCTTCCTCAGCCTTAAGTACCTTGTATCTTTCAATAACTGCTCTATTTTCGCCAATAGCTAATGGGTTGAAATAGCCGGTTCCAATATAGATGTTATAATTACCAATTACACTACTATATTGAGACTTCAAGTCGCTCATAGACATTTTATCTATCTTCGCCTTTTCAGCTACTGTCAATCCATACTTATTGGCTTCTTCAATCTTGCGGAAATCCGCAATGCTGATATTTGGCTTGTTTCGAGTACCTGAGTCCTTACCTTTCGTAGTCTGAGGATTACATACGTGTTTAAGAGTTTTTAGCTTTTGAGAAAATAGCAGAGCTTCTCAGCTAGTTGATGCAGAAATAGTCTGTTTCCAAACAACTACACATATATTCTACCACACCAAAAAGAAATCACCTAGAAAAATTCTAGATGATTTCAAAAGATACTAAAACTATTCCTCAGATGACTCAGATTGTGGGTTCATTACATAAAATGTACCTTTAGGATAATTTCTTTCGTAGCCTACAGAAATGTTGCATGATAGATATACATAATTAGGCTGATGAGAATTAGTTATTCTGAATTAGGAGAGTTATCTCTGGCTATATTCTTGACTAAATTTTATCAACAACTCATCTACTGCTTCAAAATCTAAATATATATTTCTAAAGCCTACAACAATTTTTGAAAGTGCTAAATTAGCATCATCATTTTTAGTGTTTTCAAGCATTGATATTCCTTCTTTAATCCACTCTTGATGCTTAGGAAGTTCTTCATTTATAATCTTTAGAAACTCTTGCTCACTTTCTGAATCCTTCCAGCTAATATTTTTACGAACTGCAAGCTTACGTAACTGATCATTTACTGATTTTATCAATTCAATCATGGTAGCCCTTATCACTCCTCATGTGTAATTTTCACAATATCTGAATCCTCGTATTCAGTAATAGTAATTATCCCTTTTAAAAGATTTCTCTTTTTATTCAATCGAAATATTACTTTATGGAAATCGTCAAAATATACTGCAAAATCAGACATAGACGATAACATTTGTTGATAAAATCGGTTGTATCGTTCATCTCTCTCATCACTATCTACCATAACCTTATCAAATGATTCAATGGCCGACTGTAATTTAAGGTAATCTTTTTCCAGATAGCATTCTATACTCTCTTTCAAGTCTTTTAAGTCATCATTAGACTCTAAAGACTCCCCTAACATCTGATTATACCGTTCGCAAATATCTAATATTTTTTTCAAATCTTCAATCATGGCAATCTCCGTCCGATAGCTTTATTTAACTTATCAAGGTTTGATGTTCCATCCAAATTAAGAACATCTTTTAATCTTCCTCGCTTATCAAAGATCTCTAAATGATCCTTATGTAGACCATCTAAATATATCTGATCACCTTTCTTCAATTCTCCTATATTTTCTGTTACCTTATAAACCGACTGTCCGTCATAACGTTTTTTGGTTTTTTGTAAACTATTACCAATTTCTTGTCCAAAATCTGATTCTAGAAACTCACTCATATTGCCAACCGCTTTAGAATTTTTAGAACCTCTTCCAGCACCATGAACTGTTTCATCCCCATTCTTCGCAAAGGCTTGAACAAGATTGTCAAAACCTTTCTTGGCGTTTTGTCCAACTTCACGCAAAGTGGTTCCACCTGCGTTCATGGTCATGCCACCAACTCCTGCGAGTTGCGGAGAGAAACCAAATGGGGTGTCGAGAAGTTTGCCCACATTCGATTTTATGAAGGTTTTGGTACCATCAATTGCTTTGTTAGCTCGAGTGACAATTTTTGAACCTTTAACAACATCAAATAGATTGTCTGCCTTAGTCGCAACTTTAGCCAGTTTACCGAATTTTGAACCTCCCATGCTAATGAGGTCCGTTGCCAGCCATGCCGCTGCTTCCAAACGACTAGCTTTCTCACCAGTAATAGGGTCAGTACCAGTAATTACACGGTAAATATCATTAACATAGAAGAACTCACCTGCTATACCTGCGGCATTCTTAAAAACATCCTTCCAATCCACATTTTTAAGGAATTTTACACCAGAGTCTACCCAGTGATTGGCCGTCTTACATACGTGTGTATACATGAAGCTCAAAGCTGGTCCCCAGTTTTTGATAAGGTTTTGGGCTTCTCTTGTTTTGGGCTGTCCTTTTATACCTGTCGCTGTAATGTATTCTTGATTCACCCGCTGCTGATACTGTTGCTGAGCGATGGCTTGACGCTGGGCTTCTGAATGCTGGTAGGTCACATAGTTTCGAGTGCTATTATTGTAGCCTCGCTGAGAGGTGAATTGCTGTCCAATCCAATTAGTAGTCTGCCTTACCGCATTGCCAGCCCAGTTGACTGCCTGATTGACCTTTTGTCCGACCCAGTTGACTGCGTGACCGACTGCGCTCTTAATGGTGTTATAGGTGTTTACCACTGCTTTTTTGACAGTATTATAGGTATCGACAACTACTTTCTTAGCGGCGTTATAGGCCTTGGATACTGCTTTCTTAGCAGTATTATATGCATTTGTCAAAGCCTTCCAGATATGCCCACTCGGGTCGGTGTAGTTGGCTGGGTTGTTCTGCACATAGGCATAGAGGTTTTGGCTGAGCGGGTCTGTTTGACTACCTGGATAGGTGTCAGCCGTCAGGAAGGTGCCTGCTTGGCTATCGTAGTATCGTGCACGGAGGTAGTCCAGACCTGTGATGTCACGGGCTTCGCCATTATAGGCAAATGGATTGCCTGTGGTATCTGTAGTCTGCTTGGTTGCTCCGTAGAGGGCATAGCTTGAACTTGCGACTGCCTGTCCATTCTGAGTCAGACCTGTCACAGAGCCAGACTGGCTGGTCAGGTAGTGATAGCTGTCGCCAGTGCTCTCGTTAGTATAGGTAGCTCTGCCATTGCCATAGACATAGGTCTCCCGTTTCTGGAGCTGGTCGTCATAGG
>NZ_JAIJZO010000037.1:0-5282 GCF_019754115.1 Streptococcus sp. 2018110
TGCTAAGCGACTACCGTATCTAACAGGGGGCAACCCCCAACTACTTCAGGCGTTCTAGGGCTTAACTGCTGTGTTCGGCATGGGTACAGGTGTATCTCCTAGGCTATCGTCACTTAACTGTTGAGTCTTGTCAACTCAAAATTGAATATCTATATTCTAACAAGTTTTACCAACGCTGTCAATATTGACTTCGGTTTTAATAAGTAATTGTATTCGAACTAAAAAGCTAGTGATTTAGATAAATCTCCTTGAAGTCTAACCGACTTCCGCGTTGATTTCCTAAAATCATACGCTTTTCTTAACGTTCTCATTACTTAATTTGGATAAGTCCTCGAGCGATTAGTATTGGTCCGCTACATGTGTCGCCACACTTCCACTTCCAACCTATCTACCTGATCATCTCTCAGGGCTCTTACTAACATAAAGTTATGGGAAATCTCATCTTGAGGTGGGTTTCACACTTAGATGCTTTCAGCGTTTATCCCGTCCCTACATAGCTACCCAGCGATGCCTTTGGCAAGACAACTGGTACACCAGCGGTAAGTCCACTCTGGTCCTCTCGTACTAGGAGCAGATCCTCTCAAATTTCCTACGCCCGCGACGGATAGGGACCGAACTGTCTCACGACGTTCTGAACCCAGCTCGCGTGCCGCTTTAATGGGCGAACAGCCCAACCCTTGGGACCGACTACAGCCCCAGGATGCGACGAGCCGACATCGAGGTGCCAAACCTCCCCGTCGATGTGAACTCTTGGGGGAGATAAGCCTGTTATCCCCAGGGTAGCTTTTATCCGTTGAGCGATGGCCCTTCCATACGGAACCACCGGATCACTAAGCCCGACTTTCGTCCCTGCTCGAGTTGTAGCTCTCGCAGTCAAGCTCCCTTATACCTTTACACTCTGCGAATGATTTCCAACCATTCTGAGGGAACCTTTGGGCGCCTCCGTTACCTTTTAGGAGGCGACCGCCCCAGTCAAACTGCCCGTCAGACACTGTCTCCGATAGGGATAACCTATCCGGGTTAGAGTAGCCATAACACAAGGGTAGTATCCCAACAGCGCCTCCGTCGAAACTGGCGTCCCGACTTCATAGGCTCCTACCTATCCTGTACATGTGGTACAGATACTCAATATCAAACTGCAGTAAAGCTCCATGGGGTCTTTCCGTCCTGTCGCGGGTAACCTGCATCTTCACAGGTACTAAAATTTCACCGAGTCTCTCGTTGAGACAGTGCCCAAATCATTACGCCTTTCGTGCGGGTCGGAACTTACCCGACAAGGAATTTCGCTACCTTAGGACCGTTATAGTTACGGCCGCCGTTTACTGGGGCTTCAATTCAGATCTTCGCTTACGCTAAACCCTCCTCTTAACCTTCCAGCACCGGGCAGGCGTCACCCCCTATACATCATCTTACGATTTAGCAGAGAGCTGTGTTTTTGATAAACAGTTGCTTGGGCCTATTCACTGCGGCTGACCTTAAGTCAGCACCCCTTCTCCCGAAGTTACGGGGTCATTTTGCCGAGTTCCTTAACGAGAGTTCTCTCGCTCACCTGAGGCTACTCGCCTCGACTACCTGTGTCGGTTTGCGGTACGGGTAGAGTATGATACATCGCTAGAAGCTTTTCTCGGCAGTGTGACGTCACTAACTTCGCTACTTAACTTCGCTCCCCATCACAGCTCAATGTTATAGATACAAGCATTTGACTCATATCACACCTCACTGCTTAGACGGGCACTTCCATTCGCCCGCTTTAGTTAGCCTACTGCGTCCCTCCATCACTTCATACTCTAGTACAGGAATATCAACCTGTTGTCCATCGGATACACCCTTCGGTCTCTCCTTAGGTCCCGACTAACCCAGGGCGGACGAGCCTTCCCCTGGAAACCTTAGTCTTACGGTGGATGGGATTCTCACCCATCTTTCGCTACTCATACCGGCATTCTCACTTCTATGCGTTCCAGCACTCCTCACGGTATACCTTCTTCACACATAGAACGCTCTCCTACCATAACACCTAAGTGTTATCCACAGCTTCGGTAAATTGTTTTAGCCCCGGTACATTTTCGGCGCAGGGTCACTCGACTAGTGAGCTATTACGCACTCTTTGAATGAATAGCTGCTTCTAAGCTAACATCCTAGTTGTCTGTGCAACCCCACATCCTTTTCCACTTAACAATTATTTTGGGACCTTAGCTGGTGGTCTGGGCTGTTTCCCTTTCGACTACGGATCTTAGCACTCGCAGTCTGACTGCCGACCATAAATCATTGGCATTCGGAGTTTATCTGAAATCAGTAAACCGAGATGGCCCCCTCATCCAAACAGTGCTCTACCTCCAAGATTCTCAAATGTCGACGCTAGCCCTAAAGCTATTTCGGAGAGAACCAGCTATCTCCAAGTTCGTTTGGAATTTCTCCGCTACCCACAAGTCATCCAAGCACTTTTCAACGTGCCCTGGTTCGGTCCTCCAGTGCGTCTTACCGCACCTTCAACCTGCTCATGGGTAGGTCACATGGTTTCGGGTCTACGACATAATACTAATTCGCCCTATTAAGACTCGGTTTCCCTACGGCTCCGTCTCTTCAACTTAACCTCGCATCATATCGTAACTCGCCGGTTCATTCTACAAAAGGCACGCTCTCACCCATTAACGGGCTCGAACTTGTTGTAGGCACACGGTTTCAGGTTCTATTTCACTCCCCTTCCGGGGTACTTTTCACCTTTCCCTCACGGTACTGGTTCACTATCGGTCACTAGAGAGTATTTAGGGTTGGGAGATGGTCCTCCCGGATTCCGACGAGATTTCGCGTGTCTCGCCGTACTCAGGATACTGCTAGGTATAAAGAATATTTCAAATACGAGGCTATTACTCTCTTTGGCCTACCTTCCCAGGTAGTTCTTCTATACTCTTTAAGTCCACATTGCAGTCCTACAACCCCGAGGAGTAAACTCCTCGGTTTGCCCTCCTGCCGTTTCGCTCGCCGCTACTAAGGCAATCGCTTTTGCTTTCTCTTCCTGCAGCTACTTAGATGTTTCAGTTCACTGCGTCTTCCTCTTCACTACCTTAACAGTAGTGAGTGACAGGCATTACCTGCCGGGTTCCCCCATTCGGACATCCCTGGATCATTGCTTACTTACAGCTCCCCAAGGCATTTCGTCGTTAGTCACGTCCTTCATCGGCTTCTAGTGCCAAGGCATCCACCGTGCGCCCTTATTAACTTAACCTTATTAACCTAATTTTTTCAAAAATTAGAAAACTCATTAAATATTCACAGCGTTTTCGGTTTATTTTCTTGTTACTATTTCTATACGTACTGTTACATACGTTTAGGAATGTTTGATAGATATTCAATTTTCAATGGACAAAATCTTAACAACTTCCGTTGTTAATGGAGCCTAGCGGGATCGAACCGCTGACCTCCTGCGTGCAAAGCAGGCGCTCTCCCAGCTGAGCTAAGGCCCCACAAGACCTCTCAAAATTAAAGAAGACTAACGTACAGGTTTCCATTTCCTTAGAAAGGAGGTGATCCAGCCGCACCTTCCGATACGGCTACCTTGTTACGACTTCACCCCAATCATCTATCCCACCTTAGGCGGCTGGCTCCTAAAAGGTTACCTCACCGACTTCGGGTGTTACAAACTCTCGTGGTGTGACGGGCGGTGTGTACAAGGCCCGGGAACGTATTCACCGCGGCGTGCTGATCCGCGATTACTAGCGATTCCGACTTCATGTAGGCGAGTTGCAGCCTACAATCCGAACTGAGACTGGCTTTAAGAGATTAGCTTGCCGTCACCGACTTGCGACTCGTTGTACCAGCCATTGTAGCACGTGTGTAGCCCAGGTCATAAGGGGCATGATGATTTGACGTCATCCCCACCTTCCTCCGGTTTATTACCGGCAGTCTCGCTAGAGTGCCCAACTAAATGATGGCAACTAACAATAGGGGTTGCGCTCGTTGCGGGACTTAACCCAACATCTCACGACACGAGCTGACGACAACCATGCACCACCTGTCACCAGTGTTCCGAAGAAAAATCCTATCTCTAGGACGGTCACTGGGATGTCAAGACCTGGTAAGGTTCTTCGCGTTGCTTCGAATTAAACCACATGCTCCACCGCTTGTGCGGGCCCCCGTCAATTCCTTTGAGTTTCAACCTTGCGGTCGTACTCCCCAGGCGGAGTGCTTAATGCGTTAGCTGCGGCACTGAGTCCCGGAAAGGACCCAACACCTAGCACTCATCGTTTACGGCGTGGACTACCAGGGTATCTAATCCTGTTCGCTCCCCACGCTTTCGAGCCTCAGCGTCAGTTACAGACCAGAGAGCCGCTTTCGCCACCGGTGTTCCTCCATATATCTACGCATTTCACCGCTACACATGGAATTCCACTCTCCCCTTCTGTACTCAAGTTTGACAGTTTCCAAAGCGTACTATGGTTAAGCCACAGCCTTTTACTTCAGACTTATCAAACCGCCTGCGCTCGCTTTACGCCCAATAAATCCGGACAACGCTCGGGACCTACGTATTACCGCGGCTGCTGGCACGTAGTTAGCCGTCCCTTTCTGGTAAGATACCGTCACTGTGTGAACTTTCCACTCTCACACACGTTCTTCTCTTACAACAGAGCTTTACGATCCGAAAACCTTCTTCACTCACGCGGCGTTGCTCGGTCAGGGTTGCCCCCATTGCCGAAGATTCCCTACTGCTGCCTCCCGTAGGAGTCTGGGCCGTGTCTCAGTCCCAGTGTGGCCGATCACCCTCTCAGGTCGGCTATGTATCGATGCCTTGGTGAGCCGTTACCTCACCAACTAGCTAATACAACGCAGGTCCATCTCATAGTGAAGCAGTTGCTCCTTTCAAGCATCTACCATGCGGTAAATACTGTTATGCGGTATTAGCTATCGTTTCCAATAGTTATCCCCCGCTATGAGGCAGGTTACCTACGCGTTACTCACCCGTTCGCAACTCATCCGTCTAGTGCAAGCACCAGACTTCAGCGTTCTACTTGCATGTATTAGGCACGCCGCCAGCGTTCGTCCTGAGCCAGGATCAAACTCTCATAAAAAGTTTTGATTCAAACTCAAGCTATCACTAGCTTTCCGTTTTATTGTTTTATTTTGTCATTGACGATTTATCCTTAGATAAATCACCCTGCACGTTTGGTTCGTCTTCTTTAATTTTCAAAGGTCTTGTTCGTTATCGCGCTCTCGCGACAACTATCTTAGTTTATCATTTCTTAGAAACTTTGTCAACACTTTTTTGAAACTTTTTTTCGTTTCGCTGT
>NZ_JAIJZO010000038.1:0-3407 GCF_019754115.1 Streptococcus sp. 2018110
TTATCAATTCCCTCTAAGCGAAACTTGCTACTAGCCCACTCTATTAACTCCTGTCGAGTTTTGAGATTATTATTGGTATAGGTCACTTCATTGATGAAAGGATAGAAGTTAATCAACGGACTATCTACAGTGACTTGAAGTACAGTCTCCCTATCCTGCCCCTCTTGCTTGAAGCTTGAAGTGGCATGGATACGAGTGATAATCTGTGAACTTTCTTTGGTTCGTTGATACTTTTTCAAATTGTAGTGAGTAGAGATAACAACTCCACGGTCTTGTCCTCGCTCACTCTTTATAGTTAGGGCAAGGTTATCTCGAACCAATTCTCCCTCCCAAGTTCCAAGGATAGAGTGTTTACCATCCAGTAGTGTGGAGTACAGCGTCTGTTCCTTGTCCGTTGTATAGGTTCTGTTCTTGACAATGTCACTGGTAAAAGAAAAATCTCCCAGTGGAGACTTACTTGCCATGACCATGCTTGATAGGGCAGTTGCACAGGGTACCTGTTCACATCTAAATGGCGATACCAACCTACTCATGACGTCATCTGATATATGATAGGCCACAACTTCAATACTGGCGTCTCCTTCGATGACTTTCTTTATTCGAAACAACTGATGTCCCAATACTGGAACTGGGCTACGAACGAGGTAGTCCTCTTTTAACTCTCGAAATAGTCCACTATCTGTGATCGGATAGGTAAAGTTCAGGACAAAATCCCCATTCAAGGTTTCCTTGACACTTGCTTTTATGGTCTCTGGGAGTGGTTTCCCATGCCATTTTGCCGTTCGAACAGTTTTGTCTAATAATGATAGCACTCTATGCCCACCCCCAATTCATTTCTATTGTTAATGATGTGATGCCAGCACCTAAGACAACTCCAACTGAGTCATTCCTAACTGCATCTATAGAAAGAAAATCACCAGACCATTTTACAGGCTGACCTCTTTGTGTCTTAAAACTTGGCTGACTAGGATTATTATCCATAATGAGTGTTTCTTGTAATCGCTCCAGGCGGATGACATCTTCCCCAATTGTAAAGCTAGTTTCACTACTCGAGTTGCCACTTATGGTAATCTTTGGAAAAGCGATGGCTGAACCTTGACATCGCAAAACACCACTGGTTCTAAACACCTGCGAGGTTGTCGTTTTGAACCACTTGGTTGGGTGACAAGAAAATGTAACCTTAAACTCATACACCCCCAGCTTATCCTTTTGAACTGGAGTATGGTGAACCTTGTAACACCAAAAGCGTATGGTCTTGAAACTAGCGTTCTCAAGCCAAAATCCTTCTTTCAAAAATAGCTTCAAAAAGGAAAATAACTGTTCTTCACTAGGTTTAACAAGATAGAGGGTATAGCTCAGTTCCATGACACTTCTGCGAGGATTGGTTTGAAGAACCGCACCTGACAGACCTTGGTGTTCTATCAATTGCGTCTTACTTTCACTAACTGTGATAGAAGGGCTATCTTCCACGATTACCTTAAAAGGAAAACTAGCCGTGGTTACTCCACCAATGGTTAATGCATTATGTCTAATCATGGTTTCACTCCTCTCAATACTTGCTGACGTTCTAATTCATACACTAATTTCTCTCCAACCATCTCCGCAAGTCGGTGAAGGTCAGTCTCTTCTCTTACTGTATTTCCAGTAATGGTGATATGAATGGTTGGTAGATTGCTTGTCATGGTCTTTGCGATTCCTCGACCAATCGCACCCAATGTTTGTTCATTCAAAGGCAAGACTGCTTCTTTTCCAGCCTCACCTCCAACCATTAGGCTATTGCCGTTTACCCCAAATGCGGTTGGTTTGGTTAAAATTCCTCCTTTGGCATACCAATCAATGGAGATTCTTGGAATACCCCCCTTTAACCAATCCAGTGGATTGGCTGAACCTGATACTCGAAAATGAGGAAGTGGAATATGTGGCCATCTGATTTGGAAGTTAAAGAGATTTTTAATAGCATTGATGGCATTACTCACGGCATCTCTTGCACCATTGATAGCACTTGAAATGGTGTTTTTCACACCATTCCAAACAGATGAAACCGTATTAGATATACCATTCAAGATGTTGGATACAGTACTACTGATACCGTTCCAGATAGTTGAAACAGTTGAACCAATCGCAGATAGGACACTGGATATTGTTGATTGAATAGCTGACCATATAGTTGAAATAACAGAACTAATGGCAGATAGTACATTTGAGATGGTATTCTTGATACCCGTCCAAGCAGTTGAAATAAATTGGGCAATGAAGTTTAATGCAATGGAAATAAGAGATATTATTCCCTCCCATACCGTTGAAAGTACCTGCTTAATCGTTTCCCAAGCACCCGCCCAATCACCAGTTATGACTTGCATCACAGCTTTAATGATTCCAAGAACCATATTGATAGCTGTTTCAACCACAACCATTATCATGTCCCATGCGGTTGTGATGATGAGTTTGATATTTTCCCAACTAGCTTGAATCAATGGTCCAAGAATTGTCATTACTGTAGTGATGACCGTTGAAATGGCATTCCATACCGTGGTTGCAGCATTTAGAATCAATTGCTGGTTTTCAGTCCACCATGTGGTTAGCGTTCCCCAGATGGACATAACAAAACTAGAAATCTGCTGGATGATCATGGTCAGAAAGGCATAGATACTATTCCAGATTTCCATTACAGTCGTTCGAAAGCCTTCGTGATTCGTCCAGAGTTCTTTTAACCCAACAATCAGTAAGGTAATGGCAGCTACAATACCAACAATAATCCCCACAATCGGCAAAAATGCCGTTATCATTCCAACAACGGTTGTCCCCATAGCGGCTGCCGCAACCTGTAAGCCCAAGAAAACTGGAAGTAACATCCCTACCACGGCTAAAATACCTGTGAAGATAATGACGACTTCCTTGATGGGACTGGATAAGTTGGTAAACCAAGTCGCTAGTTGACTAACAATGTCTGCCAAACTTTGGAAGACTGGAATAAGCATCTCCAGAATCGGTTGACCGATTGCTGCTAGAGCATTAGTTCCAGACTGTCTTAAGTTACCCAGAACGTTTTCCAGTCCGTCTGATTCCCTAGCAGCTTGTCCCAAGGCTCCAGAGAGTTCATTGCCGTCCTCTACCATTTGAAGGAGGGTTAACTGCTTCTGAGCTTCTGATAGTTCATTGAAGGACTTTCCATAGAGCTTGTTCGCCGCTGCATTACGAGTGGTTTCTGTTGCAGAAATACCTAGAGCTGCGTCATTTTCATAGTTTCCTTTGAGGAAGGATTGCAGGTTTTCGGTGACTTCTTCGATGGATTTGTCGTAAAATGCTGCCCCATCAGCCGCTGCTCTGGTGGCACGAGTGGTCAGATCCAAAGCCTGAGCCGTATCCATCCCAGAGGTTTTGGCAAAGGAAGCCATCTGAGTGAAGGA
>NZ_JAIJZO010000039.1:0-2472 GCF_019754115.1 Streptococcus sp. 2018110
ATGCGACGTCTAGCGTCAAAAAGTCCCTCGACTTAACAAGACACCTCTACTTTATCATAAAGAAAAAGTAGTGAGTACTTTCTCCCGTCGGAGATTTCCTCACTACTAATCTTAGTATGTTTTTGATATTTTAAGAGGCTATTTCAGTACCCATTCTCTCAGAGCGTGGGCTACACCGCTCTCATCATTTGACTTCGTAATGTATTTGGCGATTTTCTTCAGTTCAGGATTTCCGTTTTCCATGACAACAGGATTACCAACAACTTCCAACATTGGACGGTCATTTTCTTGGTCACCGATGGCCATAGTTTGATCCATAGTTAGTCCAAGCTTCTCAGCTAGATGAATGATAGCTTGTCCCTTGTTAACAGTTTTAGGGGTGATTTCCAAATAAAATGGTGCTGATTTTGCTACGTTGTACTTTTCAGTCAAGCTGGTCGGTAGAAGTGGAATAGCAGCATCAAGAATTTCTGGTTCATCAACCATCATTGTTTTGATGATTTCCTTGTCAGCCATTTCTTCCGGAGTGCGATAGAAAATGGGTGCACTTACTAGTGTTGATTCGTAAATGGTGTATTTACCGATGTTACGGTTGGCAGTATAGATACCTTCCTTGGTGCTGGCATGCATTGGGAGCTTGAGTTTACGGGCAGCAGATTCGATGTCGAGATAATCATCATAAGTCAAGGTATCTTTGACAATATCCTCACCAGTTGCTGCATCTTGGACTAAGCCACCGTTAAAAGTGATGACGTAGTCACCTGCTTCTGTAAGATTGAGTTCTTCTAAAATTGCTTGAACACCGGAAATGGGGCGACCAGTAGCAATAACAATTTTAACGCCTGCTTTTTTTGCTTCTTGGATTGCTGAATGTACTTCAGCTGTAATTTGGTGTTGACTATTTAGTAGTGTACCATCAATATCGATGGCGACAAGTTTAATGCTCATTTGATTCTCCAATTATAAAATGATCGTTATGTATATGGCTGTTAAAATCAGCTATTTGAGGTGCGAAAATCCCTGTTTCTTCTAACATTTCTTTTGGGAAATAGAAACGGCTATCGCCGTGGATTGTGCCTGATAGGGAGTGAACAATTGGTGATAGAGAGGATAGTTCTACCAAGGTTTCATCTTTGCGATAAATCTCAATTTGAGTCCGTTTCTTTTCTGCATTCGGACGGTAAATGTCATACGGCAAATCGAAGTTGTGGTGAATAGCAGTATAGTATTCTGGGTCAAAACCGACATCTGCGACCAAGCTACGCAGGCGGTCCAAAGCTTCCTCTTCTTCGGCCTTGAAAGTGATGGATTTGAGCACTTTCCTATTGATATAGCGCTGGGCTAAGTCAGATAAAATACGATCTGGTCCATCTATCCATGATTGAAAGTAAGTATTCATAACTCCATCATCCAGACTGAGGTAATCGGTTAGACGGATACGATGCTCAAAAAAAGGTAATAGCCGAGGTGAAGTTCGTGCAAAAAACTCCTGTTCACCAGTATATAGTAGTTTGGCACGATTGAGTAAATTCTGCAATAGGACTTCCATAGAGCGGCTTGCTGGATGAAAATAGACTTGCATGTACATCTGGTAGCGGCTGAGAACGTAGTCTTCTACTGCATGCATACCAGATTCTTTGAAGGCAATTCCATTTTCTGTCGGGCGAATGACACGTAATATCCTAGTTAGGTCAAATTCACCATAGTTCGCTCCTGTGAAGTAGGAATCTCGTAATAGATAATCCATTCGGTCAACATCAATCTGGCTCGAAATGAGTTGAACGACCTGTTTATTTGGATAGGTGTGTTTGATAACACTAGCAACCTTGTCTGGAAACTCAGGCGAAACTTGTTTCAACAGAGCATTGATCTCCGTTTCTGGACTAGTAATAATAGCACAGGTCATTTCCTCATGGTCTGTATCAAATAGACGCTCGAAGGTA
Source organism: Streptococcus sp. 2018110 (assembly GCF_019754115.1). NCBI lineage: Bacteria > Bacillati > Bacillota > Bacilli > Lactobacillales > Streptococcaceae > Streptococcus > Streptococcus sp. 2018110. The sequence goes on from NZ_JAIJZO010000039.1 coordinate 1,944, forward strand.
TGAGAATAGGCTCCGTGTCCAACATCATGGAGTAGCGCAGCAACCATGGTCAGTAGGGACTCATTTGTATCCCATATTTGTGGATACTTGTCTTCAAATTTTTGAGTAATCCGTCTGGCGATTTCGTAGGCGCCAAGGCAGTGCGAAAAGCGGCTATGCTCGCCACCATGGAAGGTATAGGAAGTAGTCCCTAGTTGCTTGATGCGGCGTAGTCGCTGAAATTCTTTTGTATTGATAAGTTTATAAATCAGCTCATGATCAACATGTACATAGTTATGAACTGGATCGCGAAATACTTTTTCTATCATAGTTTTATTATAACAAAAAAGGGAGATAAATCCCAAATTTCAAGTTGAAGTTAGCCACCCAAAAGAAATTCACTTGGCGACTTGTAGTCCAAGTATTTTTTAGGGTAGTTGTTAATCCAATTTTCGATAAAAGCGACTTCTTTCGGAGTCGTTTTCTTGGTTCCTTTAGGTAACCATCTCCGAATTAATCGATTATGATTTTCATTTGAACCTCTCTCCCA